>JAGCIC010000126.1 GCA_017648805.1 Clostridia bacterium | reverse complement strand
ATCTCCTCATCTTTCAACGCCACACTCAGCTTCTCCGAGTTGGACGAATTCAGGTACGTATCCGCCAAAAGCGTGTACATGAACGTGGGTGTCAGCGAAAAAAGCGTGTCCCACCAGTACGCCGCCGTGCCCGTGAGCCTGGACACAGCCGGGCTTGAAGACGGTCTTTATGTCAGCGACGCTCCCGAACAGGCGGATATCGTCCTGACCGGTCTTTACAGCCAGATAAGCGCCCTTGAACCCTCCGCGCTGTCCCTCCGGGCAGTAGTGACCGCCGATGAGCCCGGAGAGTACCGTGTGCCCGTGCAGCTGCTGGTGAACGGCGGGATCGACGAGCATTTCGAGATCGCCGAAGCGTTCATAAGCCTTAGCGTCAGCAAGCTTGAGGAGGTGGCTCAATGAGCAGTTTTGGGCCGCTTAAGTGGCTGTCCGACGCGTTCCACGGCGTATTGGACTGGTTTCAGTATTTTATAAACAGCATAATCGGCTTTATCACGGGAGAAGGCTCGTCCGGCGGACTGCCGGGGCTTATCCTCAGCCACTGGAAGGGACTGCTTGTCATAATGCTGCTTGTCGGCACAGCTATCAACCTGCTCATCTACGTCGCGCGCTGGAAACCCCACTGGTGGTGGTTTGCCAAGAAACGCATGATAGTGAACGACGAACTGGTGCGTCCCCGCGGCCGGAAGCCCGCTTCTTCCTCCGCCGCTCCCGTACGCAAGCCCAGCACTATCGTGCCCAGGCGTGTTCCAAGTCAAGTCAGGCAGCCTGCCCGTCCCGACAGCTCCTCGCGTGCTTCCGGCAAAAAACTCACACATTAAAACGCGGATGCCCGTTTCAGGCATCCGCGTTATTTTTTGCTTGATCAGTCTTCCTGCTTTTCCGGGACGAACTCCACCTGGTTGGTGCCGTCCGCCCACAGGCGTTCGATGTTGTAATGCTCCCTTTCCTCCGGGTGGAAAATGTGCACAATCACGCTGGAATAGTCCAGCACGATCCAGCGGCTCTCCCTTACGCCGTCGTTTCTTCTGAAAGCGACGCCTTTTTCTGCCATGCGGTCAGACACTTCTTCATACAGCGTGTGTACCGCCTGGGCACTGCGGCCGGAGCAGATCACGAAATAATCCGTTATGCTGGTAAGCTGATCCACCTTGAGTATAGTTATGTTCTCCGCCTTTTTGCTGTCCAGCACTCGGGCGATCTCAAGCGCCAAATCTTTGGGTTCGTACATAAAACCCCTCCGTTCAAACTGTGTTCGCGGGTTTATTATATCCCATTTCCCCGATTATTGCAAGAGCATATTTGTGCGGGCGGCCTCCAATCCTTCACACTTTCTAAACCATATCGTCACAATTATGATTTATTATATTCGGGAGGTGGTGTTATGCTGATTTCCAAGCGGGACGCGCTTATATGGTTCAGGTTTTTTGCCGAGCTCCAGCAGCAGGGGGAGGAACTCTCTCCCCGGCAGACGGAGATCGCCTACAGCGGCCTGTACCAGCTGGAAAACGCGGTGGAACACAGGTTTTCGCAGTTGGAAAGTGAGATACCCGGGCTGAAGAGCCTGAACGGCCGCACGAAATATGTGGGCGATTTTTCACGCTTTCCAAAGGGCTGCGTAAGCTGCCTGAACGGAACCGGTCTGGGCGCCATACGCAAGACCAACAAGTGCGACGCCGCCTGTCCCTTCTGCTATGATTACGGCGTACTGGACGAGATCCCTCCCATCGGCGAAGGCATGTGGGAGATCGGCGGCACCAAGTACCGTGAGGAAGATATCGACCTGCTTCTGTCCGCCGGGAACAAGCCCAGCGGAGTCGCGTACGTGTATCTGGAACCGTTCATGGAGATAGAAAAATACTACTCCATGATCTCGCGCCTCGCCAAAGCGGGCGTATATCAGCACCTGTATACCAACGGCATCCATGCCACTGAAGACCGGCTGAAAGCGCTGGGCGACGCAGGGCTTAATGAACTGCGTTTCAACCTGGGGGCCAGCCTGTGCTCCGACAGGGTGATAAACAATATCCGCACGGCGAAAAAGTACATACCCATGGTAGGCATCGAAACGCCCATGACCCGTGAATTCTACGCCGCCTTCGGGAAAAAGAAAGCTGCCGTGCTGGACGCTGGGCCGGATTTCATAAATCTGGCGGAACTGCATCTGAACCCCAACAACGTTCAGAATTACCTGGGCGAAAGCATGTACATGTACCGGCATGGCTACCTTTCACCCGTTTTCAGCCGGGAGCTCAGCCTCAGGCTTATGAAGGACGCCGAGCTGGAGGGCTGGCCGGTACTGGTGCACGACTGTTCCAACCGCACCAAGTTCGCCCGCGATCTCAACCAGTGCGCCAAGGAAGGCGGCTGGTTCGGGCGTTCCACCTACGGCAGCGAGTTTGACGGCATACCCTTTGAAGCGCTGCTGCCTGCGCTGGAAGACGAAAGCCTGCCTTTTCTGAGCGAGGAACCCCTGCCGAAAGGCTACAATCCGGAGGATATCGTAATATGACCGATCTCATCAAAGAATATCTGGATGACATAGAAAGCCGCATAGACGAGCGCGCGGAGGACGAGATACAGGCATATCTGTCCGCCTGGAGCCGCCACGAGGCAGGAGGCGGAGACAGACCCCGCGGCAGAAAAGCCGCTCCTTCCCGCCTGGACTGGCTGGCAGTAAACATAAACGACGCCATCGCGGACGACGAGAAAATGCTGCTCAGCGAGTTTGGCCGTGTAAACCATCGTCTCAGCCGGGACGGCAGCTTCCCCCTGCGGGTAAGATGCAATTATGGCGTAGGCAACGTGGCTTCCGCCTTCGGGGCGCAGCTGTTCGTCATGCCGCGGGAAAGCAACACCCTGCCCAACGTGATCAAGCTGGGCGAGGAAAAGTGCATCGAGCTGATCGACCGGCCCCTGCCGGACCTGTATGCGGGCAATTTCAGGGACATTTACCGCGTGGGCAGGCTGTTCAGGGAAATCGCAGCCACTTATCCCAAAATCGGTAAGTACGTGCATGTTGAGCAGCCCGATCTGCAAGGTCCCATGGACAATCTGGAGCTGCTGTGGGGCAGCGAACTGTTCTATGCCCTTTACGACCTGCCGGATGAGATACATGCCCTGCTGGACAAGCTGGCCGCCTACATAAAGCTCCAGATAGAAGGCTGGCTGGAGCTCTTCCCGGAAAACCGGGGACGCAGCAACTATTTCAGGTATGTGGAAGGCGGCAGCCTGGTGCTCAGGGACGACAGCGCCATGAACCTTTCACCCAGGTTTTTCAGGGAATACATCGCGCCTTACGACGGCAGGCTGCTCAAGGAATACGGCGGTATAGTGCACTTCTGCGGCAAGGGAGACCATTTTATAGACCAGCTGGCGGCGCTGGACGGCTTAAAGGGAATAAACATGTCTCAGCCTCACCTGAACGATATGGAGAAAGTGTTTGCCTCCACGATCGACAAAGGCGTGCACCTGTCCCTGTCAGTCGATCCGTTTGAGGTAAAAGGCCACGACGTTTCCAACCTGGTGTTCCTGCCGAGCGGGGATTAGCGCCGGTAGAGCCGTATAAAAACACGCCGTGCGCGGTCGGT
>JAGCIC010000125.1 GCA_017648805.1 Clostridia bacterium | reverse complement strand
GCCAAGGAGCGCAAGGCCGTCTATGACGCCATCCGCGAGGTGGAGAAGACCGACATCCGCGAGACTGCCGACGTGTTCGCCTTCGGCGCGGAGATTCAGAACGACTTGAGCCGCTTCTCCGACACGGCGCTTGCCAAGGTCAAGACCAAGGACCTGGGCGAAGTGGGCGACCTGATCAGCAAGCTGGGGCTCGAGCTCAAGGGCTTCACCGTGGATGAGCCCAAGAAGAAGGGCCTGTTTGCCCGCTTCAAGAAGGGCGTAAGCAAGATCGAGCTGCTCAAGACCCGCTATGAAGGCGCCACCGTAAACGTGGACGCCATCGTGCAGGCCCTTAACTCCCACAAGATCACCCTGCTCAACGACATCGTGCTTTTGGACGAACTGTACAACGAGAACCTGGTATACTTCAAGACCCTCACCGTGTACATCGCCATGGGCAAGAAAAAGCTCGAAGAGTTCCGCAACGGCCCCATCGCCGAAGCCGTGGAGCTGGCCAAGCGCTCCGGTCTGCCCGAGGACGCCCAGGCCGCCAAGGACTTAAACGACAAGGCTGACCGCTTCGAAAAGAAGATCTACGACCTGGAGCTCACCCGCAACATCTCCATCCAGATGGCGCCCCAGATCCGCCTGATCCAGTCCTCCGACACCGTGATGGTGGAAAAGATCCAGTCCACCATCGTCAACACCATCCCCGTATGGAAGAGCCAGATGGTGATGGCGCTGGGCATCGAGCACAGCCAGCAGGCCATGGAAGCCCAGCAGGCGGTCACCAACCTGACCAACGAGCTGCTCAAGAAGAACGCCGACGCGCTGCACATGGCCACCGTCGAGACCGCCAAGGCTGCCGAGAGGGGCATCATCGACATCGAGACCCTGAACTACACCCACCAGCAGTTGATCGACACCATGGACGAAGTGCTGAAGATCCAGAACGAGGGCAAGGAAGCCCGCCGCGCCGCCGAGGAGCAGCTCAAGAACATCGAAAACGAGCTCAAGGCGAAGCTGCTCGAGTTCAAAGGCTGATAATACGCTTTGCATGCCGCGGGGCGGGATATTTCCCGCCCCTTGGCGGTAAAAAGAACCTTTCACCGACTTACCGCGCGCGACCGGCGCGAGAAGGATAGGATATGAGCCAGACTGCGTATCAGAAAGCTCCTCAGCAGGAGGAGACCCCCAAGGAAAAGACCGCTTTGACCGAAAACACCACCCTTGCCAAAAGGGTATTGGCTGTTGCCATCGCCCTGTCGCTGCTGGTGATCGGGCCCCTTAAACTCAGGGCTCTGAGAAACAGCGCGGTCAAGGATTTGAAATACAACTCCTCTGTCACCACCGAGTACCGTGACGACTCGGTAGGCTATTACGTGGAACGCTCCGTGGACTCCGCCCAGCAGATACTGAATATGGTGAAGGCGGGGGGCGAGAGCGCCAAGGCGGACGAGCTGGAAAAGCTGATAAAGCAGATCCGCGCCGCGGAGGAGACCGAGAAAGTCACGCTTTACGACGAACTTTACGCAAAGGCCACGGAACTGTATACCGCCTATCTGCGGGATGATTCTTCGGCCAAAAGATATATGGACAACCTGACCAGCTACAGCAAGACCATCACCTCCAATGCCTACTGGGAGAAGGCGGACAAATTCAATTCCGCCCGCAAGGACATCCCCGGCCGGCTGATGGCTCTGATCTGGGGCATAAAGGACGTGCCTTCCAAGTAAGGCGAAAAACGGAACCGGACGAAACCGAATATGCGCGAAGGAACGCTTATGGACAATTCCCAGGACAGGGAGGAGTATAAACAGGCCGGACCCGTGAACGCGGCAGCCGCTTTGAGCCCGCAGCAGCCGGAAGAAGCGCCGGAGGAACTGACCGTTTCGGAGGTAGAAGCCGCGCCCGCGCCAAAGAAAGACAGGCTGCTGAAAGCGATTTATCTTGTGGGCGCCATTGCGGCGGCGTGCCTGCTGGTCGGGCTGCTGGATCCCGCCGTAAAGGCGCTCATGATCGCGCTGTGCGCACTGATGGGCGTAACGGCTGCGCTGCTGGCCATCGCCAGGAGCGGCCACTGGGAAGTGTTCTGGTACGGCTTCGGCCGGGTGCTGGTACTGCTTTTGAGGTTCATTTTTGAGATACTGCTGGACGTACTGCTCCACTCCGGAAGCGGCAGCCGCGGCGGGTCGTCCCGCGGTTCGGGCGGCTTTGGCGGTTTCGGCGGAGCCAGGGGCGGCGGAGGCCGCACCAGCGGCGGCGGCGCGGGCAGGAGAAAATAAACGTGAAAGCGCAGCCCGGCCGCATAAACAAACGAAACACGTGTCATATGGCTAAAACGGAGGTATGATAATGAAAAAACTGCTGAGCGTGTGTCTCGCACTGGCGCTTATCATGTGTTCGTGGGCGCTCGCTTCGTCCCTGCTGGAAAAGAGCAAGGATTTTTACTATAACGACGCGGCGAACGTGCTGGAATACGAAGCCAAGGCGGAGATATACTTTAACAATAAGAATCTGGAAAAGGCCACCGGCAGCCAGATAGTCATCGCCACCGTGCGCTCCACGGGCAGCCTGACCACCGACATTTACGCGGACAGGCTGTTCAACACCTGGGGTGTGGGCGACAAAAAGAAGGACAACGGCTTTCTGCTGCTGATGGTGATAGCCCGCGACCCCGACGACGGGGACTACTGGGTGAGCCAGGGCAGCGGCACCAACGCCATAATCGATCCCGGCGAGATAGGGGACTATCTTGAAAAATACCTTGAGCCTGACTTTGCCCGTGGCAGGTATTCCGAAGGCGCGCGGAAGATCTTCCGGGAGCTGTTCGAGCACGTGAGGGACTATTACGGGCTGAACCTGGCATATCTTAACTACTCGGCGATCGAGGAATCGGGCCTGCTGGGAGGCCAGGACAGCGGCTTTACTGCCCAGAGGGCCGAAAAGAAAAGCGGCGGCATAAGCTGGTTCTGGATCATACTCATCATCGTCGTGATAGTGATAATCGTTTCCAGCTTAAAAAAGAAAAAGAAAGCGCCCGCGCCCGCCCGTCCCGTGGTGGTGACGCCGCCCGCGCCGCCTGTGCCCCCGATAGTAGTGGCGCCGCAGCCGCCGCGCCGCCGTCCCACCTCGTTCAGGAGCGGGTACTACCACACCCCCGGCCAGACCTACGGCAGGACGCCCTCGGGCTCCGGGATCCTGGGCGGCTTCCTGGGCAGCCTGGGCAGGAGCGTGTCCTCCTCGTCCTCTTCCAGGAGTTCATCCTCCCGTTCCTATACATCGCGTCCGTCTTCTTCCTCATCTTCTTCCAGGAGCACGTCCTCGCGTCCTTCCTCTTTTGGGGGAGCTACGGGCGGCGGCGGACGCACCAGCGGCGGCGGAGCGGGCCGCAGAAAGTAGGCTGCAATGAAGCGTGAAAGCGCGTTTTTGAAGATAAAGCCCGAACAGAAAAAGACGTTCGAGAACGTGATCTGGGCGGCGGCCCCGTACATCGACGAGAAGTGCGAGGAACTGGGGCTTGGCAACTGTTCCGTGTGGAGCGTGGAAGACCGGGTGTATTTTTATGCCCAGAGCGCGGGCGACAGGGGACTTAAGGACATTATGGACGCCTATTCCCGGGAGATCGGCCTGTATCTGGACGTAGTCGCGTACCCGGAGGATACCCGGCTGATGTACCACGACATAGGCGAGGAGAGGCAGGACAAGAGCCTTATCCGCCGCCGTGTGTTCGCCACGGTGCTCAAGGACGGCTGCGCGGACGAGTATTTCCGCAGGCACGAGGCGCTCATCAACGCCCGGGGCGGGGATACTTTCGGCAAGGAAAGCAATTTCACCATCCGCTGCGCGGAGAACAAGTATATTTTCGGTTACTGCGAGATAGTCAAGGCGCTGGACACGCCGCCCACCCCCGAAGAGCAGGCGGCATCAGACGCCTGGGAGACCCGTCAGCTGGAGATAATGGACTGGCTCACCGACGACGTGGATTACCTTACGGGGGAAAGCCACGAGAAGATGCGCTGCCTGTTCCAGCAGAGGGGATATTAAAGCGCTTAAAAGGAGAACGGCATGTCACAGGTACTGGATCTGTTCAGGAAATACATACACGTCCCTTCCGCTTCCGGCGAGGGCGGCGAAAGCAAGCCCACCACTCCCGCCCAGATAGAGATGGCGAAGGTGATCGAGCAGGACCTGATCGCTTACGGCTTTAAGGACGTATACCACGACGGCCATGCCTACGTGTACGCCCGCGTGCCCGCCAACTGCGAGGGGCAGCCCAATATCGGGCTGATCGCCCACCTGGACGTGGTGAGCAACGAGCCCTGCACGCCAATGCACGAAAAGATCTTCGAGAACTACGACGGCGGCGTGCTGGAGATAGGCAACGGCGAAAAACTGGATCCCGAGGTGTTCCCCACGCTGAAAAAGTGGGTTGGCAAGACCGTAATAACCACCGACGGCACCACCATACTGGGCGCGGACGACAAGGCGGGCGTGGCGGAGATAATGGCCGCGGGCATCCGCCTGCTTAACGACCCATCGATAAAGCACGGCGAGGTGGAGATCTGCTTCACCCCCGACGAGGAAGTGGGTGGCGGCGCGGAAGACCTGGACCTTGAGCGCTTCGGCGCCGAGTTCGCCTACACCGTGGACGGCGGCGAGCTGGGCGAGATAGAAAACGAGAACTTCAACGCTTCCTCCGCGAAAATCAGCTTTACCGGCTTCGCCATCCATCCCGGCAGCGCGAAGGACCGCATGAAGAACGCCTGCCGCATGGCGATGGATTTCGCATCCCTGGTGCCCGAGTACGAAGCTCCCGAGCACACCGAGGGGCGGGAAGGATTCTTCCACCTGGTGGGCATGAAGGGCAGCGCGGAAAACTGCATGCTGTTTTACATACTGAGGGATCACGACGCGGACAAGCTCGCCCGCAAAGAGGAGTACCTGCGCAGGACCGCCGATATGGTCAACTTTAAGTACGGCGGTGACGTGTGCAAGGTGGAGATCCGCGAAGGCTACCGCAACATGATTGAGGTGTTAAAGGACCGTCCCGACATTATAGCCCGGGCGGAAGCCGCCTTCAGGCGCGTGGGCGTGGAACCCGTTTCCCGCCCCATCCGCGGGGGCACCGACGGCGCGAGGCTGTCCTTCCGGGGCCTGCCCTGCCCCAACCTGTCCACCGGCGGCATCAACGCCCACGGCAGGCTGGAGTGCGCCTGCGTCACCGATATGGAGAAGATGGTTGACGTGCTGATCGAGATCGTAAGGGCCGGATGAAAAAGCTTCTGGCGCTGCTGATCTGCCTTGTGTGCCTGCCGGCGCTTGCCGAGGGCACGCTTGCCGCCTGGGGCTCCCACGCGCTGTTCGTGCGGGGAAGCGACCTGTGGGCGTGGGGCTCCAATCACATGGGGGAAAGCGACCCCGCGTCACAAGAGGCGGCGGTCACCGTTCCCGTAAAGCTTATGGAAAATGCCGTAAGCGTCGCCTGCGGACGGCAGTTTTCTTTATGCCTGGACGCGGACGGCAAAGTGTGGATATGGGGCAATATACCCGGCGGACTGCTTGAGGGCGCAAGCGGGCGCGCGGAACAGATCACGCTGCTGGCTGAAAACACGGCTTGCTTAAACGCCTGCGAGGAGAGCCTGGTGCTGGTGGATACCGCCGGCCGGGGCAGATATTTCGGTTCCGGCAACTGGCTCGAACTGGGCAGCTGCGTAAAAGCCGCCTGCGGGGCGGATTTCGTTCTGTACCTGAACCCGGACAGCGAAGCGTGGTTCATCGGGAACCCCGACTACCTGCCCGAGGGCGCTCAGGTGCCCTGCAAGCTGACGGACAACGCGGCGGATGTGGCTGCGGGCGGGCAGACGGGCATGATCGTTTCCGGGGACGGGCGCCTGTACGTGTTCGGCGCCGGCGGCGAAGAGGGCCGGCTGGGGCTGGATACGCGGGAGTGGATCACGTCCCCCGCGCCCAACGGCGTCAGGAACGTCATTTCTGCCGCCTGCGGGCCCACCGCGGGAGGCGCCGTGACGCGGGACGGCGAAATGCTTGTGTGGGGCGCGCTGTACAGCTATTTTACCGGTTTTGACGAAAACGGAACCCCTGCCGCCTCGGTGGCGGACGACACGCTGATAAACTACGGCAAGACCCCCATAAGCCTTTTGCAGGGCGTTGAAGGCATCGCCTTCGGGGATGCGTTCTGGCTGGCGGAAACTTCGGACGGGCATGTCATGTGCTGCGGGTCCAACGACTGGGGCCAGATGGGGGACGGCAGCGTAACGGTATTTGAGATATACGAGGAAGACGACGAAGAAGGCGGCACCGGCTACGCCGTGCAGGTCTACGAAAACAGCCAGCACGTGTTTTTCGGTGAAGTGCTAATAGGGGAATGACCCTGTTTCATACGATAACGTTATTATACAGCCAGGAGGCTTAGAAATGTCTGAACAAAACTGCACCCATGACTGCTCTACCTGCGGAGCGAACTGCTCCTCCCGCGAGGGCGGCATCCCCAAGGAAAAACTGAAGGACGGCTCTTCCGTCAAAAAGGTCATCGCCGTGGTGAGCGGCAAAGGCGGCGTAGGCAAAAGCCTGGTGACCGGACTGCTGGCTACGCTGGCCCGGCGCATGGACTACAAGACCGCCATCATGGACGCGGACGTGACCGGCCCGTCCATCCCCAAAATGTTCAAGTTCGCCAAGCTCGCGGACAGCGACGAGGAGTCCCTGTACCCCGCCGTGACAGCCACGGGCATCCGAGTGATGAGCGTGAACCTGCTGCTTGAAAACGAGACGGACCCCGTCATCTGGCGCGGCCCCGTTATCGCGGGCACGTTAAAGCAGTTCTGGACCGACGTGGTGTGGGGCGACAACGACATCATGTTCATCGACATGCCTCCCGGCACGGGCGACGTGCCGCTGACCGTGTTCCAGAGCCTGCCCGTGGACGGCATAGTTGTGGTCACCACCCCCCAGGAGCTGGTGGGCATGGTGGTGCAGAAAGCCGTCAACATGGCGGAAATGATGAACGTGCCCATACTGGGCGTGGTGGAGAACATGAGCTATATCACCTGCCCGGACTGCGGCAAAAAGCTGTATCCCTACGGCGAGAGCCGCTTAAACGAGGCCGCCCGGGCCGCGGGAACGGACAACACCGCCGCGCTGCCCGTAAATCCCAAGCTGGCCGCCGCCTGCGACAAGGGCATGATAGAGATGTTCGAAGGCGACTGGCTGGACAAATTCATCGCCAAGCTATTAGGATAATAATATAAAATCGGAGGAACAGTTATGGCCAAGATCATAGGCGCTTCCCTTCCCAACATCCCCTGGCAGGACAAGCCTCAGGGCTGCAGCGACGTGCTGTGGAGGTATTCGAACAACCCCATAGTCCAGAGAAACGCCATCCCCTGCTCCAACTCCATCTTCAATTCCGCAGTTGTGCCCTTTAAGGGCGAGTTCGCGGGCGTGTTCCGCGTGGACGACAAGCGCAGGGAAATGCGCATCCACTCCGCCTTCTCCAAGGACGGCTTCAACTGGAACATCGACCACGAGCCCTGGGTGCTGCTCAACGAGCGCGCCAACGAAGTGGGCCCCTTTGTGTACGGCTACGATCCCCGCTGCTGCAAGATAGACGGCGAGTACATCGTCACCTGGTGCAACGGCTACCACGGTCCCACCATCGGCGTGGCCAAGACCGAGGACTTCAGGACCTACTACCAGCTGGAGAACGCGTTTTTGCCCTTTAACCGCAACGGCGTGATGTTCCCCGAGAAGATAAACGGCAATTACGCCATGCTCTCCCGTCCCTCCGACAACGGGCACACCCCCTTCGGCGACATATTCTACTCCGAGTCTCCCGACCTGTGCTACTGGGGCAAGCACCGCCACGTGATGGGCACCCGGGGCTCCTGGCAGTCCACCAAGGTGGGCGCGGGCCCGATCCCGATAAAGACGGACGAAGGCTGGCTGCTGTTCTACCACGGCGTGCTCACCAGCTGCAACGGCTTCGTGTACCATTTCGGCGCGGCGCTGCTGGATCTGGACCAGCCCTGGAAGGTGATCTACCGCACCGAGCCCTACCTGCTGTCCCCCCAGATGCCCTACGAGCAGATCGGCGACGTGCCCAACGTCACCTTCCCCTGCGCGGCGCTGGCAGACGCGGATACCGGCAGGATCGCCATCTACTACGGCGGCGCGGACACGGTCATCTGCATGTGCTTCGGCCTTGTGGACGAGATCGTGGACTTCGTCAAACACAACAGCAAATTATAAAGGGCTGTTGACAGCCCATCGCTCGAAATGAAACGCGTTTCATTTCGAGCGTTTAGGTTTATTGCGGCATATCATCTGCAAACGCACTGTGGGAGTCGTTAGCACAACAGGTTACGGTTTTTTCTGAAATTTCTGCGGAAATTTCCGGGCGAAAAAACTGCAATGAGACGATTGTTTGCTGCGGTCGAATGCGCTCCCTGCGCAAAAATCGTTCCTCGCGCCGTGCATGCCGCCGCTGCGGATCGGGCTTGGTGGGGGATGCCCCCTCCAGGCCATCCCGAATATAAGCAGACTCCATTCAGCAGTCTTATATCCGATGTATTACGACAGACCCAGGAAACGCGGGAAAGCTCAGGCGGAACCCGCGCAAAAACCGAAAAAACCGCCCAAACCGGCGAAAAAACAGGCAAAACCGGCCCGGGTGCCCCCGCCGAAGCGGAAAAAGCAGCAGGATAAGGGGAACAAGCAGAGGGAAAAGCGGAATAATAAGCATATCCTTCTCAAGTTCGTCGCGCTGCTGCTCGTGCTGGCGCTTCTGGCGGGAGGCGGCTTATATATAATGCCTTTGGATACTTTCGGCAGCCACACCGCCTACGGGGCCGTGCAGAAGCTGCCTTCGGGCTGCGTCCACGTGCTGCTGATCGGCCTGGACCTGGACGGGAACAACACCTCCCGCTCCGACACCATGATGGTCCTGTCCATAGGCAAAGGCGGGGTTAAGCTCACCTCCCTGCAAAGGGACACCGGGGTGTACATCGAGGGCTATAACGGCTTGCGCCGCTTGAACGCCGCCTACGCCTACGGGGGCGAGGAAGGGCTGATAAGGACGATAAACGGGAACTTCGGCTTCGACCTGTCCCGCTGGGCCACTGTGGACTACGACAGTTTCCCCGAGATAATCGACGCCCTGGGCGGGGTGCGCATAAGCGGCATCAGCGACGACGAGGCCGTTGAGATCAACTCCAACATGAAGGAGCAGCTGCTCAAAAGGTACCGTGCGGGAAAAATGAGCCGGGAAGAGGTGCTCAGGGTCTATTACGCCAACGAGCTGAAAAGCGGCGGGGATTACGAGTTAAGCGGCATGCAGGCGCTGGGTTACGCCCGCATAAGGAAGACCGACAGCGACTATGGCCGCACCAACCGCCAGAGAAAGCTGATAAGCGCCTGCGTGAGCAAGCTGAAAAGCTTTAACCCTTTCACGCTCGTCCGCTTTTTCAAAGCCGTGAAAAGCAATGTCAGGACCAATCTGGGCACACTGGAACTGCTTTCCCTGGGGGAAAGGGCGCTGCTTGCGGGAGGCATCACCCAGATGCGCCTGCCCGTGAACGGCACTTACAGGGACGACGGCGGCATGTTCTACGACGTGGACTACAAAATGAACCGGGAGGCGTTCATAAGCTTCGTGTACGGGAAGCAGTGACTCGTACCTGACGGGAGGTATTTGCCGTGAACAGCAAACTAAAAACATTTATCGCGCTGATGCTCGTACTGGCTTTGCTGCCGGGCGCGCTGGCGAGCGGGTTTTTCGGCGGACTGCTTGGCGGAGGCTCCGAAAAGCTGCGCTTCGTGTCCGTTAAGGACAAGGCGTTCAGCACGGACAATTCCCGCGTCATCGCCGCCACGGGCGACGGCAGGAACGTGCTGATAATGAATCCGTTCGAGCTGTACAT
>JAGCIC010000013.1 GCA_017648805.1 Clostridia bacterium | reverse complement strand
TGCCCAAATGGTTTTTCTACGGTTTTTATCCCGCACACCTGCTGCTGATACTGCTGCTGCAGGTGCTTTGACGGACCCTTTAAGGAGCGTTTATGAGATACGATTTTGACACCATCGTCGAACGCAGCGGCACCGCGGCCGTAAAGTGGGACATGCGGACGCCTGAAGAGGTAAAGCTGGGCTATCTGCCTTTGTCCGTGGCGGATATGGAATTCAAGTCTCCTCCCTGTGTGGTCAAAGCGCTGGAAGAGGCGGCGAAACACGGCCTGTACGGCTACACCCATCCGGACGAAGCGTTTTTTAAGGCGTGCCGCTGGTGGTTTCAAAACCGGCACGGGTTCGACTGCGAGGACAGTGCCATAGTGCCGATCTGCGGCGTGGTGCCGGGGCTCAATTATGCGGTAAGGGCGTTTACGCAGCCCGGCGACGGGGTGATCGTAATGACGCCCGTGTATCCTCCATTTATGGGTGTGGTCAGCTCCTGCGGCCGCCGCCTTGAGGACGTTCCGCTCGTCAACACGGACGGAGAGTATACCATAGACTTCGGCGCTTTCGAGAAAGCGGCCGCGCAGCCTGAAAACAAGCTGCTGCTTCTGTGCTCCCCCCACAACCCCGTGGGCAGGGTGTGGACGGAAGAAGAGCTTAAGCGTATAGTCGGGATATGCAGGACCAACGGCGTGACGCTGGTGTCCGACGAGATACACTACGATCTGGTGCTTAGCGGCAGGCACACCTCGATGCCGCTGCTTGATGAAAACGCGGTATTATTGACCGCCCCCAGCAAGACCTTCAACGTGCCGGGGCTGTGCCTGGCCACGGCGGTGATCAAAAATGGGGAACTCAGGAAAAAGTTCACCGACACGGTGGAAAGCATCGGCGGCAACGGTTTCCCCTTCTTCGGCAGATATGCCGCCATAGCCGCGTTTTCTCCGGAAGGCGCCGACTGGCTGGATGCTGCGCTCGGGTACATAGACGAAAACTATCTGCTGTTTAAACGGTACCTTGCCGAAGAACTTCCCGAGCTTAAGCTGTCTCCCATACAGGGCACGTATCTGGCTTGGGTGGATTTCAGAAGCCTGAACCTCTCAAACGGGGATATGGAAAAGGTGCTGAGTGAAAAATGTCTGATATCGGCGGTGCCCGGCTCCGCTTTCGGAAAGGCGGGGGAGGGCTTCGCGCGTTTCAATATCGCTCTGCCGAGAAACGAAATGATGAAAGCGCTCGAAAGACTTAAAAAGGGAATTAGGGGGTAACAGCATGAACAGACTGATAGACAGACTCAACCGTTCGAAAAGCGTGTTCCACGCTGCCAACGAGATAGTGACAGCCCTGACCGAAGCGGGCTTTACCCGTCTGAACGAAAGCTCCGAATGGAAACTTGAGAAGGGAAAGGGCTACTTCGTGACCCGCAACCTTTCCAGCGTGATAGCCTTCAGAGTGCCTGAAGGTGACTTCGGCGGCTTCATGCTCACCGCCAGCCACCTGGACAGCCCCGTGTTCAAAATCAAGGAGAATGCCGAGATCGAGGTAAAGGGCAAGTACATCCAGCTGGACACCGAAAGGTATGGCGGACAGATCCTCTTAAGCTGGCTGGACAGGCCGCTGTCTTTCGCGGGCCGCGTGGCGGTAAGGACGGACAAGGGTGTGGAGACCCGGCTGATCGACGAGGACAGGGACAGCCTGGTGATACCCAATGTGGCCATACACATGAAGAGGGACCTGAACGACGGCGTGAAGTACAATCCCCAGACCGAGCTGGTGCCGCTGTACAGCGATTATTCCGGCAAGGCGAGCTTCAAAAAGCGGGTCGCCGAGCTGGCGGGGTGCGACGAGAAAGATATACTGGGCCACGATCTGTACCTGTACAGCCGCGTGCCCGCCACCGTATGGGGCAAGGATGGGGAATACCTGTCTGCCGGGCGGCTGGATGACCTGGAGTGCGCCTTCACCACCCTGGAAGGCTTCCTTAAGTGCGAAAACCCCAAAGCCATGCCCGTGCTGTGCGAGTTCGACAACGAGGAAGTGGGCTCCACCACCAAGCAGGGCGCGGATTCCACTTTCCTGGACAACACTCTCGAAAGGATCGCCATCGCGCTTGATATAGGCAAGGAGGAGATGCTCAGGAAGATATCCGCTTCCTTCATGCTCTCCTGCGACAACGCCCACGCCTGCCATCCCAACCATCCCGAGCTGTCGGACAGCCAGAACGCGGTGTGGATGAACGAGGGCATAGTCATAAAGGAAAGCGCAAATCAGAAATACACCTCCGACGCGGTGAGCAAGGCCATGCTGAGATTCATACTCGCCAGGGCACAGGTGCCCTGCCAGTTCTTCGCCAACCGCTCGGATATGATAGGCGGCGGCACGCTGGGCAATGTGTCCAGCCGCCACGTGTCCATAAACACCGTGGACATCGGGCTTGCGCAGCTGTCCATGCACTCTTCCTACGAGACCGCCGGCACCAAAGACGTGGAGTATATGATTTCCGGCGTCAAGGCGTTTTTTGAGAGCGTGGTCACGGTGAACGCGGACGGAGACTTCACCATAGCATGATATCAGGCATCAAGGGCTTTACCCGGCACCAGAAAAAGGTGCTGGCGGGCTGCTTTATAGTCTATTTCTGCACCTATGTGGGCAGGCTCAATATGGCGCCCACGCTGTCCAGCATACAGGAGTCGTTCCCAGGTCTGGACAGCGCCAGCGCGGGCCTTTTGCAGACGGTGTTCGCCCTGACTTACGCTGCGGGGCAGCTGGTGTTCGGCTATCTGGCGGACAAGTTCAGGCCCCGGCGCATGATAATCACGGGCCTTATCGGTTCCGCCGCCAGCAATCTGCTGTTCTCGTTCATGCCCTCCTTTAACCTCCTGGTGGGCATGTGGACGCTGAACGGCGCGTTCCAATCCATGATATGGACGCCCATAGTGCTGTGCATGACAGGCACGTTCAACGACACGGAGCGCAAGACAGCGTCTTTCGTAATGAGCTTCACTCTGGCGGCGGGGCATCTGGCTGCCTGGGCACTGAGCCTGTGGCTGAGCAAGGTGCTGTCCTGGCGCTGGAGCTACCGGGTGCCTTTCGCGGTGCTGTGCATCGCGGTGGTGTGCGCGCTGGCTATGCTGCCAAACGGTTATCTGGGCAGGAAGCGCAGTGCCGCAGCCGGGAAGAAGTCCATGCCGCTGGGCGCGCTGGCGGGCACGGGCCTGGTGGTGCTGCTGATCGGCTGCGTGGCCAACGGCTTCGTGCGGGACGGCGTAAACACCTGGGCGCCCACCATCCTCGGACAGAGCTCGGACAGCCTGCTGCCGAAACTTGCGATCCCCTGCATCAATATGCTGGGCATACTGCTGGGCGGTTACCTGGTCAGGCGGCTTATGACCGACGTGCGCATGCTCACGGGACAGATGATGGTGGTGGTGGCGCTGGCCGCGCTGGGCGCGTTCCTGCTCAAGTTCTCCCCCGCGTGGGCGCTGTGCCTGCCGCTGGCGGTGATGAGCGCGCTGCTCCAGGGCACCAACCCGCTTCTGACCAGCCTGGTGCCCATGCAGTACGACTATTCCGGCCGGGTGGGCCTTGTTGCGGGCCTTGTGGACTCCGCCCTGTACATAGGCAGCGCCCTGTCCGGCCCCGTGTCCGGTTTCGTGCGGGACAGGATGGGCAACTGGGGCGGCGTGTACGTGATGTGGCTTATCGTGTCGTTGGCGTGCTTTGGCCTGGCGGCGCTGTCCTCGAGGCAGATGAAGACCTGGTCACAAAAACGTGAAAAGGCAGAAATCAGCGAATAACAGAATGAAAAAAAGCGGCGGGCAGTGATTCTGCCCGCCGCTTTTGCGCTGTCTGTTACATCATATCCTTCGGGTCCACGTTGTCCATGTCGTCGAATTCCTGGTTTTCGCCGCACATGCCCCAAATGAAGGCGTAGGAAGAGGTGCCCACGCCGCAGTGGATGCTCCAGGAGGGAGAGATAACCGCCTGCTCGTCGTGCATGATGATGTGGCGGGTCTCCTGGGGCTGGCCCATCATGTGGAACATGATGTTGTTGCCCAGGTTGAAGTAGAAATACACCTCCATGCGGCGCTCGTGGGTGTGGCAGGGCATGGAATTCCAGTTGCTGCCGGGCTCCAGCTCGGTCAGCCCCATGCACAGCTGGCAAGTCTTTAATACGGAGGGATGAATGTACTGGTTGATGACGCGCTTGTTGCAGGTCTCAACGCTGCCCAGGGGACGCTTGGCGGCATCCTTTATGTTTATCTTTTTGTTGGGATAAGTCTGATGGGCGGGGCAGGAGTTGATCCAGTATTTGGCGGGATTGGCGGGATCGAGGCTCTCGAACTCCAGTGCCTTTATGCCCATGCCCAGGTACAGGCCGTCCCGGGGCGCGAGCTCGTAGGTGTCGTCGTCGGCGTACACTTTGCCGGGGCCGCCTACGTTGATTATACCCATTTCCCTTCTTTCAAGGAAGTACTGGCTGGCCAGCTCCTTGCCGCCGGTCAGTGCGACTTTGGTGTCAACTGGCATTATGCCGCCCGCGATGATGCGGTCGAAGTGGGAGTAGGTCAGAAGCGCCTCGTCCTTTTCGAATACCTTTTCGATAAGGTACTGTTTGCGGAGCTTTTCGGTGTCGTACCATTTGGCGTCCTGGGGATGAGAAGGATAGCGGATGTCAAGCTTCATAATATGTCCTCCGTGAACTGATTTGTTTTATCTCTGCACTCTGCCCGTGCCGCTGCCGCGCATCAGGGATTCGACCTCTTTCGCGCTCACCCGGTTATAGTCCCCGGGGATTGTGTGCTTTAAGCAGCTGGCCGCAACGGCGAATTCCAGAGCGTCCTTTTTGGTCTCATAGGTGTTAAGGCCGTAGATGAGGCCCGCCGCGAAACTGTCGCCGCCGCCCACGCGGTCCACGATGTCGGTGATCTGGTATTTGCGGGAGAGGATGAACTCTTTGCCGTCGTACAGGCAGGCGCTCCAGTTGTTGTGGTTGGCGGAAAAGCTCTCTCTTAAGGTGATGGCGATGACCTTTACGTTGGGATACTCCTTAAGCACCCGTGAGGCGATGCTTTGGTAGGCGGAGGTGTTGATCTTGCCCTCGTCTACACTGCCCGCGGTCTCCGCGGAGATGCCCAGGGTCTTCTGCACGTCCTCTTCATTTGCGATTATCACGTCCGCCAGGCGGGTGAATTCGGGCATGACTTCCCTTGCGGTCATGCCGTACTTCCACAGGTTCTTGCGGAAGTTGAGGTCAAGGCTGACCTGTACGCCCTTCCGTTTTGCCGCCTTCACGCCTTCCAGCGCCAGTTCCATGGCGCCCTTGCTTATGGCGGGGGTGATGCCGGTGACGTGCATCCAGGCGGCGCCGTCCAAGCTCTTGTCCCAGTCGATGTCGCCGGGGGAAGCCAGGCTGATGGAGGAGTACGCCCGGTCGTATATCACCTTGCTGGGGCGCTGCACCGCGCCGCTTTCCAGAAAATAGATGCCCACACGGCCGTCTTTTTTGACGACAAGGCGGGTATCGACGCCAAAACCTCTGAGTTCTTTAAGGCAGGCGGATGTGATATCGTTGTCCGGCAGAAGCGTAACGAAGGCCGAGTCCATGCCGAAATTGGCCAGGCTCACCGCCACGTTGGCTTCGCCGCCCCCGAAGGTGGCCTCAAGCATGGGGGACTGGAACAGCCTTTCGTTCCCGGGATTCTTGAGCCGCAGCATTATTTCCCCGAAGCACACGGCGCGAAAAGACATAAAATCACCCTTTCGGTTTTTTCTTTCCTTTATTGTAGCATTATTCCGCCGGCATTGCAAGCGGGTTTTACATGGGCTTAATAATATAAGTATTGACAAATGCCTGACGCGTGTTTATAATAGTCAAAGATGGTCAAAGACGGCCGTCATACTTATGAAATACAACGGGAGGGGACAGGATGAACGCTGAGAAATACACCAGGAAATCTCTGGAAGCGCTGCAATTGGCTCAGCAAACCGCCCTGAAATACGGTTCTCAGCAGATAGAGCAGCACCACCTGCTCTACGCTCTGCTCACACAGGACGGGGGCCTCACGCCGGAGATCCTTAAAAAACTCAATGTGGACACCCGCCGTTTTACCGACGACTGCTTAAGGGCGATAGAAAGAACGCCTAGGGTCAGCGGCGGCGGGCGGGAAATGGACAGAATGTACATTTCCCAGGACGTGAACAACTCGCTTATCTCCGCCGAGAGCGAAGCGGAGCGGATGAAGGACGAGTTCGTATCCGTGGAGCACGTGCTGCTGGGGCTTATCCAGTGCGCGGGCGGCGAGACGGCAAAGCTGTTCAAAACATACCTTATAACAAAAGACAGGCTGCTGGGCGCACTGCAGACGGTCAGGGGCAACAACCGGGTTACCACCGACAGCCCTGAAGACACCTATGAGGCCTTAAGCAAGTATGCCCAGGACCTGACCGAACTGGCACGGAAGCAGAAACTGGATCCGGTGATCGGCAGGGACGGCGAGATCAGGAACGTGATACGCATACTGTCCAGAAAGACCAAGAACAACCCGGTGCTGATAGGCGAGCCGGGCGTGGGCAAGACCGCCATAGCCGAAGGGCTCGCCCAGCGGATAGTGGCGGGAGACGTGCCGTCTTCCATTAAGGACAGGCAGCTGTACTCCCTGGATATGGGCGCGCTGATCGCGGGCGCCAAATACAAGGGCGAGTTCGAGGAAAGGCTGAAAGCCGTGCTCAAGGAGGTCACTTCCTCCGAGGGCAGGATCATACTGTTTATCGACGAACTGCACAACATCGTGGGCGCGGGCAAGGGCGAAGGCTCAATGGACGCGGGCACCCTGTTAAAGCCCATGCTGGCGCGGGGCGAACTGCACTGCATAGGCGCGACCACCCTGGACGAGTACAGGAAGTATATCGAGAAGGACGCCGCGCTGGAGCGCCGTTTCCAGCCTGTGATGGTGGAAGAGCCCACTGTTGAGGACACCATCAGCATACTCAGGGGCCTTGAGGAGCGCTACGAAGTGTTCCACGGCGTCAAGATCACCGACCAGGCGCTGGTGGAGGCGGCGGTGCTGTCCAACCGCTATATCTC
>JAGCIC010000124.1 GCA_017648805.1 Clostridia bacterium | reverse complement strand
TTCCTGCCTTGGCTCTTTCTGCACGGGTCCTTCCGGTTTGGGGCCCTTCGGTTCAGGCTCGTGTCCGGCGGCAGGTGCTTCCCCGGGCATGTCCTTTTCATACTGTACCTCGGGGATAACAGGGGCGGGGGCGCACGGTGCCGGTTCCGCGTCTCCGGAAAGGATGCGGTCCACGGTGGTGTTTAAGGCATTGGCCAGATCCCTGAGCTTGCCTATGTCCGGCATGCTCGCGCCCCGTTCCCATGAGGACACCGCCTGGTAGCTGATGCCCAGCCTCTGCGCCAGCCCCGCCTGGGTATAGCCCGCCTGTTTCCTTAAACGGCTGATCAGCGCGCCGCACTTTTCCATATCGAATCCAACGTTGTTTTCCATAGCTTATTCCTCCTCAGTCCCGGATCAGAAATATGCGGGCTATGCACAGCGCCGCGAGTCTGAGCTTCCCGAACACTCCTCTGCGCCTGCGGTCAGGGGCGGGCATAT
This sequence comes from Clostridia bacterium, assembly GCA_017648805.1. The sequence continues at coordinate 8,646 of JAGCIC010000124.1, read as the reverse complement.
CACCGTATCCTGTCTCCGCGCGTGCGGCAGTCTCCTTTAACTGCTCCACTCTCAGCGCGATCTTGTCCCATCTGTTCCAGCTGTCGTTTGCCATCGCTTCTCGCCTCCCTTGCCGGATCATGGCCTTATTGTACGGCGGAAGGGGCAAAAAAAGCAATCAAACGGCTTTTGAAACGCCTAAAACCGCCCTTGCGGGGCGCAACTCAAACAGCGTTTGAGTCGGTTTTGAGCGTGAATGCAATGAAAATGACCGCCTTTTCAGGCGGTCATTTTGCTTTCGGGCTTATTCCTCAGCGGGAGCCTCGGCTTCGGGAGCAGCCTCCTCGGCGGGAGCTTCGACATCCTGGATGTCCTCGTCGATGGCGTACTCGTCGGTGATGTCGTCGGTCTCCGCCATGGCCTCGTCCTCCAGAGCCGCGCGCACAGACAGGCTGATGCGCTTGCGCTCGGGATCCACATCCAGCACCTTCACGCGGACGATGTCGCCCACGTTCAGCGCGTCTTCAACCTTGTTGACCCTCTGGGTGGAGCACTGGGAAATGTGCACCAGGCCGTCCAGGCCGCTCTCCAGCTCCACAAAGGCGCCGAAGGGCTGGATCCTGACCACTTTGCCTTCCACGATGCTGCCTACGGGATACTTCTCCTCAGCCACGGTCCAGGGCTTGGGCAGGGTGGCCTTGCGGGACAGGGAGACCCTTTCCTTCTCGGGATCCAGGTCCAGGATCTTGACTTCGATCTCCTCGCCTACGCTCACCGCGTCAGAGGGATGCGCCACACGGCCCCAGGACAGGTTGGTCACATGGACCAGGCCGTCTACGCCGCCAACGTCCACAAACGCGCCGAAATCGGTCAGCCTGCGCACGATGCCCTTTACCACGGCGTCCTTCTCCAGCTTGCTCCAGATCTCCTGCTTGCGGGCAGCAGCCTCTTCCTTGAGCACAGCCTTGCGGGAAGCCACGATGCGCTTCTTGCTCTTGTCCAGCTCGATGATCTTGAGCTTCATGGGCTTGCCCACGAACTGCTCGATCTTGTCAACATAGTGATTGGCCAGCTGGCTGGCGGGAACGAAGGTGCGTACGCCGCCGATGTCGCACAGCAGGCCGCCCTTGGTGGCTTCCTTGCCTTCGGCTTCGACGTATTCGCCGTTTTCGAACTTGGCTACGATCTCGTCCCACAGCTTGCGGTTGATGATGTTCTTCTGGCTGAGCAGCACGTAGTTGCCGTTGCCGTCGTTGAGCTTCACAACCTCGGCCTCTATTTCGTCGCCCACCTTGACATCGGTATCACTCAGATCGTCAGTCTTGATCTGGCCGTCCATCTTGTAGCCGGGCAGCTCTACGTTCACACCCTCATCGGTGATCTGCAGCACCTTCACGGTCACCACCTGACCGGGACGATACTTCTGTAAGGACTCATCCACCTGGGATGCGAAGTCCGCTTCAGGCGCGGCCTGAGGCGCGTTGGCTTCCTGCTGAACAGGAACGTTGTTCTCGATGTCGTTCATGCGTGTAAAAACCTCCTCATATTTACGGCAGGGCGTTGATGCGCCTGCAGTAATACCTATATTCAAACCGGGCTTTACCTCGACCGTGTCCAGGTCCTCCGCTCCCGAAACCAGATAGGTTTTCGGGCAGATCTCCCGGCAGATCTCGTATAATCGCCGTGTGTTTGCGCTCATTTTGTCGCCCACCACCAGCATGACGTCGCTGTGGGCGGCCAGCTCCCTGGCTTCCGTCTGTCTTTCCTCGGTGGCGCGGCAGACGGTGTTTTTTATCTCGATGTGCGGCTGCTTGGACTTCAGCGCCTGTGAGATGGCGCTGAACTCCGCGCCTCCCAAAGTGGTCTGGCTGACCAGGAGCGCGCCTTCCGCGACCCGGAGCGCCAGAGCCTCCAAAGCGTTTGCCACCACGCAGGCTTTTCCCGCCCGGGAAACGATGCCCTGCACCTCGGGGTGCGACGCCTGCCCCGCCACGATCACCTCGCGGCCTTCGCTCTTCGCCTTTTCCACCATCCTGTGGATGGCGCTCACGTAGGGACAGGTGGCGTCCACCACCCGGCAGCGGCTTTGGGCCAGCAGGTATTCCTGCTGTGTCACCCCGTGGGACCGGATGACCAGCCTTCCGCCTTCGGGGGCTTCATCCGGCGTTTCCACTGCCCTGATGCCCGCGTTTTCCAGGTCTTTCACCGCGTCCGAATTGTGTATCAGCGGACCCAGAGAACAGGCGGGAGCGGCCTTGAACGCCATGTCCATGGCGCGTTTTACGCCGAAGCACCAGCCCGCGGAAGCCGCAACCCTTACAGGCATCTTTCATGTCCTTTCAAAAAAGACATTTTTAGCATAATATGTTTCTTTATGGCCATTCCCGATTCCTGCAAGAAAAAGCTGATTAATCATAATTTAACAGAAAGCTCCCTCACTTGCCATGCGCCTGTCCGCGTGGTATAATCAGCTTGTTTCCCGCTATCCAGTTTTTGCCGACGGAGGGATCGCCGTGAGCGCACTGTTCGTGTATTTGTCTCCTCTGGGCGATATACTGCTTGAGAGCGACGGCGCCGCACTGACCGGGCTGTGGTTCAAAGGGCAGAAACACTGCCCCCGTCAGGCGGCCGGCGAGCCGCTTGATGACGCTCCCGGGCCAATCAGGCTCGCCGCCCGGTGGCTGGACATATACTTTTCCGGCCGGGAGCCGGATTTCATTCCCCCGCTCTCCCTTTCCGGCAGCGGATTCGGGCTTGCGGTGTGGGAGCTGCTCAGATCCGTCCCCTACGGCCAAACAGTGACGTACGGAGCCCTCGCGCGCAGGTTGTCCCTGCTTACGGGCAAGGCTGTCTCCGCCCGGGCCGTGGGAGGCGCGGTAGGACGAAACCCCATTTCCCTAATCATTCCCTGCCACCGGGTCATCGGCGCGGGCGGAAAGCTTACCGGCTACGCGGGCGGGCTTGAGCGCAAGCGGAAGCTGCTGGAGCTGGAAGGCGCGCTTACGGAACGCCCCCGCGGCAGTTCCGAAAACCCGGACCCAACTTGATTTTGAGGTTACCGGCTATGAAACGTTCTCTTCGCGAATGGCTGATCCGCGTTGTCATACTGATGATCGGGCTTACGATCGCGCACCTGGGGGTAACGCTGTTCCTGCTGACGGAGCTGGGTTCCGACCCCTTCAACGTGCTGATCCAGGGCTTGTTCCGCAGTCTGTTCTCCCTGACCGGGTGGGCTATCCTCACTCACGGACGCGTCCACATCGCGGTCAGCCTTCTGATCATACTGGCGCTGCTCCTCACGGACAGAAGCTACATAAAGATAGGCACCCTGCTGTGTATGGTATGCGGCGGTCCGATCATCGATTTCTTCACCTTGCTGCTGGCGCCGCTTTTCGAAAACCTGAGCGCGCTCCCCGTAAGGATACTGATCCTGGCGGCAGGCTGCGTGATACTCGCCTACGGAATGACGATAGTGATTAAGTCCGACGCGGGCACCGGGCCTAACGACCTGGTGGCCATAGTCATAAGCGACAAGCTTCACCGTAAGTTCAGCATCGTCCGGATAATCGTGGATGTCTGCTTCGTGGCGGCCGGCTGGGCAATGGGCGGCACGGTCGGGCTCGGCACGGTGATCTGCGCGGCGCTGGTCGGACCGGTCGCCGGCATCTTCCTGCCCCGCAACGAAAAGATCATAAATAAGATAATGCGCAGCGCTGTGAACGGATGAACCGCAGGGGATGACCGGAAGGGGTCTGCGCGGCCCTTATCCCCGAGCGGCTACCTGACGTACTGACTCGGCGCAATGCTATAAAAAACAGCGGAGAGGTTTGACCTCTCCGCTGCTTTGCGTTTTATCAGCCGATGCTCTGGATGATCTGGTCCAGCAGCTGTTCGATCGCTTCCACAGGCAGCTCGACGCCGCTGATGTGGGCAGCAGGCTCGGTGATGGGCTCATAGCCCAGCTTCAGTCTGAACATGTCCGCCTGATAGTAGGCGCCCATGGACTGGGTCAGATAGATCTCGCCCTTGTAGGTGGTGCCGTCCGCCTTGTACTTGGCGCCGGCGATGATCTCCATGCCGCCCACGTTGAGGAACGCTTCGATGCCCGTCTGGCCTTCTTCGTCGGTGATCTGCCTGATGCCGACCAGATAAGTCTGGGTCTGGCCGTTGGAGGTCACGGTGATGGTCCAGGTGAGGCCGGTCTCGGTGAGCTCGGCGGTGCGGGTGACGGAAGTGCCGTCGTACAGGTTCACGTTGAGTTCACCCATCAGCAGGCTGTAAGGCAGGCCCATGTTCGGGAAGATCTGGAGAGATGCATTGGCCAGTTCCATTCCGTTCACGCTGAGGACCATGCGGTACACGCTGTCCTCACCCATTTCGCCGGCGACGGTGTAGGTGGCTTCGCCCGCGGTCAGGGTGCCGTCCAGCTTCCAAGTGGCCAGATCCAGCGCCGCGTCCAGAGTGTAGACCGCGTATTCTTCGCTGCCGTTCCAGTTGTTCAGGTGAGAATGGAGTTTGACGGTGTTGCCGACGGTAAGCGTCGCATTCAGAGCGTCTTCATGCCATTCCTCGCCGTCCCTCACGTCGAACTTCACGCACAGGGCGACACCCTCGGCGGTCTGCTCGGTGGTGCCGGAGATCAGCATCTCGATCTCGGAAGCCCTGTTCTTGACGAGTATGGTAGCATCCAGCCACTCGGTGCTCATGAGGTCCACGTCACCGTAAATGCTGACTTCGCTGGTCTTCTCGTTCCTGATCAGGTTCTCTTCGGTAACATCCATGCTGAAGTTGACGGTGTACGCTTCGGTATCCACATCCGCGGACAGGTCGACTTTCTGGCTGCGGTAGCCGCCGGTGATCTGCTCGATCTCGTAATCGACGCTGACCACGCTGCCGTCCACTTCCAGTTCGTACTGGTACTTCAGGGCGGGAGTATTCAGTTCAAAGCTCACGCTGCCGGTGGATTCCACATCCAGGCTGAAGTACGCCAGCTCCTGCTCGCCCTGGGTCACTTTGCCGTAGGCGCTCAGCTCTTCGCCGTCAAAGTCCACGTCGAACACGACTGCCTGGCCTTCGATGTCGGCGGTAAAGCGGCACCAGAAGGTGTTGTCGTTGTTGATCTCGGCGTACAGTTCAAACTCCACGCCCAGGTCGTCGGGAATCGCGGAGGCGATCTGCGCCACCATGGCCTGCTCGTTTTGTCCGCCTTCGCTCAGGCCCATGATGGACCAGAGTTTGGTGCCGGACAGCGCCGCGAACAGATTGGCGTCGTTGGCCGCGGCAGCCGCGTAATCCTTAAGGAGAGCGGGAAGATTGTTGTTGTTGATGTCGATCACGATGCCGGATTCGGTCTGGGCAAACAGGCCGTTCTCCATGGCGATCTGCATCAGCTTCATAAGCTCGTTCTGAGCGACCTGGGACAGCACGGCCATATCCTGCTGATAGTCGCCGCTTTGCACATAGTCGACCAGCGCCAGGATCTGCTGCACGGTCTCTTCGCCCAGGTACTTGACCGCAGTGTTGTAGATCGCGGCGCCCAGGTTCTCGGCGGTGATCTCATAAGCCTCATCGCCGGAAGCGATCACGACGGAAGAAGCGCTCACCTGAGCCAGCACGTTCAGAGCGGTTTCCATAACGTTGCCGTTCACGCCCAGCTGTATGCAGCCGTCCTCGTCGGTGTTCCAGGTGGCGATAATATCCGCCAGGCTGTTGCCCTGATAGGTGGCCTGCGCGGTTATTTTGCCGCCTTCCGCTACGCCCGCCATGCCGAGCAGCATGCACAGACTAAGCAGTACAGCCAATAACTTTTTCATATATTTTCCTCCTTGCGGAAAAATCTCAGTTTAATTATAGCACTTGCCCGATAAAAAATAAATAGCCTTTGAGTTGAGTTTGTATGAAATGCTTCTTTGGCCCTCAGCTGCCCCTGCGTATCTCTTCCGCCATTTCGCTTATGCGTTTCAGGCGCTTGTTCACACCGCTTTTGGCCAGTGGCGGGTCGCACATCTCCCCCATCTCGCTCAGGCTCGCCTCGGGGTTTTCCAGGCGTATGGACGCGATCTCGAGCGCCCACTCGGGCAGTTTATCCCGCCCTACGGTATCGAGCAGCAGGCGTATGTCCTCCGTCTGACGGGCGGCGGAGGCGGCGGAGCGGGCGATGTTGCCGCTGTCGCAGTTGGTCAGGCGGTTGGCGCGGTTCTTAAGGTCCCGCATTATCCGGGCGTTCTCCAGCCTGAGACGCGCGCCGGACGCGCCTATGAGGGTGAAAAAGTCCCCCACGCTCTCCGCTTCCTTCACGTACACCACAAACCGCTGCCTGCGTCGGGAGACACCGGCCTTTATGCCCATATCAAGGCAGATGTCCCTTATCGCCAGCGCCATTTCTTCGCCCGCCGTGGTCAGGTTGACCGAGTATTCTTTCTCCGGGTCGGACGCCTGCCCCGTCACCAGGAACGCGCTTTTCAGGAACGCCGCCCTGCAGCACTCGTTTCGGATTATGTCGGGGTGCACGCTGCCCGCGATCCCGAACAGGGCGTTTTCGTCCAGGAGCTTAAGCTCCTTCAGCTGCGACGCCACCGTTTCCTCCGGAAAGGTCAGCCGCGCTCCGGTCTTGCCTCCCGGCCGCCCGGAGACTTCCGTCCTTACAACGGGGATGATGCCCGTAAAGCGCTTTATCAGCATAAAATAATAGCGGCTGACCGCCAGGGAATTCACGTTCACCGCCAGGCCGTACCTGCCCAGTCCCCTGAACGTGAGCCCGCCGCTTAGCAGCGCCGCCGCGGCCGCCTCGCTTCTGAAGCAGCATTCCTTTTCGCAGCCTGCCCGTATCAGCTCGCCCTTGACCTCGTCAGTAAACGACACTTTAGTCCTCTCCCGTTATCCTGACCTCCGGCTCCAGCATGACGCCGGACATGTCGTACACCCGCTTTTTTACCGTTTCGATGAGCTCCAGCACGTCCCGGGCGGTGGCTCCGCCGGTGTTGATTATGAAGCCCGCGTGTTTTTCGCTGACCTGCGCGCCGCCCGCGCTCAGCCCTTTCAGGCCCGCCTGTTCGATCAGCGCTCCCGCGAAGTGGCCCTCAGGCCGCTTGAACGTGCTGCCCGCGGAGGGGTAGGAAAGCGGCTGCTTCTCCCTGCGGCGGCGGTTGAGCTCGTCCATCCTGGCCCGGATCTGTTCCCTGTCGCCCTGCCTGAGCAGGAAGTTTGCCTCCAGGCAGATCAGGCGCCCGTCCTGCATTACGCTGGTACGGTAGCCCAGCTTCAGCTCCTGCGCGGTCACGTCGAATATCTCCAGCGTGCCTATGTCCAGCAGTTTCGCGCCCGTGCACACGTCTGACAGGCTGCCGTCGTAGGCGCCCGCGTTCATGAACAGGCCGCCGCCCACCGTGCCCGGTATGCCGGAAGCGAATTCCAGCCCCGTGAGCGCGTGTTCCTGGGCGGTCAGCGCCAGCTTTGCCAGCGCGGCGCCCGCCTGCGCGGACAGCGCGAGCCCGTTCACGCTTACGTCGGAAAAAACCTCGCCCAGCCTTATAACCAGGCCCCGTATGCCCCCGTCCTTCACCAGCAGGTTGGAGCCGTTGCCTATCACGGTGAACGGAGCGCACGCTTCCTTGGCCGCGCTTATGGCGCATATCAGCTCGTCCGCGGAAGCCGGCTCGAAATACACGTCCGCATTGCCTCCCACCTTAAAGCTGGTGTGGCGGCTCATGGGTTCGTCCCGCCTTACCCGTTCCCCGGGCAGGCGGCTTGCAAGCGCTTCGTACAGACTCACTTCAGTTGCCCTCTATCTCTACCTCGATATTCCTGAAAGACTGCTGGCAGTAGGCCAGTATGATCAGGTCCGGCTGCACCATGTCCACGTAATACTCCATGTTATGATCCACCGAGCGCATGTCCACGGAATACACGTCCCGCGCCGCCAGGCTCAAAAACATGCTAATGGGCTGGCCGAAGCTGTCCTTGAACACCAGGATGGTAGTGTCCGGCGCGTCCTCGTTATGGGTGTGCACCCGGGCAAGATTCGAGCCGTAAACGTAGTACGCTTTTTCGGAATAGTCTTTGCCCTCTTCGGGGACCAGCTTCTCCTGCTCTATCACCGTGTCGTAGAAGCTGCCTTCCCGGTAAGACGTGCCCTCCGCGTCGGCGCGCTCGTACGTCAGGAACGTGTCGTAACTCGGGTACAGCACGTACACGTCGTCCAGTGTGACCATGCTTCTGCCCAGCCGCCGGGCGAACTCCCCGAACAGCAGGCTTTTGTACACCTTGCGGTCGAACAGCTCCGGCTCCAGCTTCTGCCAGTCCAGCTCGAAGCCCGTCTGTTCGCTAATGTACTTTGCCCCGTCGCGGGCGGTATACAGCGCCATGAGATGCGTCCAGTGCACGTCGCTTTTGTTGGCGGCGATGTCAAGACTTATGGAGTTGCCGCTGTAAGTGTCGCGGCTGTCCCACACGCTGACGCCTTCCTGCCTCAGCATCTCCACAAGGCGGTCGGCGTAGGGTATGCACTGGTTGTATACGTCCACGTCGCCGGGCTGCGCGGTCTCGTCGTACAGGGCAGGGTGACAGTATATGACCACCGTGGGTATCCGGTACCACTCGCCCGCCAGCTTCACGAAATCTATCTTATCGCGAACCTTTTCCGGCGAGAAGGCGTCGGAGACCACGTTT
>JAGCIC010000123.1 GCA_017648805.1 Clostridia bacterium | reverse complement strand
GGGACCCGATCGGGCCCGAAATGAGGGAAAGCCGGCACTATTACATCTCGAATTAACACGCCCGCCACTTGACTTTAACACTTCAACGTGCTAAAGTATACACAACTTCCGAGAAAGGAAATCTTGTGATATGACAATAATGATCGTTATGCTGGTTCTGTTCTTCGGGCTTATGGTAGGTATCGGCCTGTACTGCCGCAGCCATGCCACCAACGTGGCGGGCTTCGTGCTGGGCGGTCGGCAGGTGGGACCCTGGCTGACCGCGTTCGCGTACGGCACCAGCTATTTCTCCGCCGTCATCTTCGTAGGCTACGCGGGACAGTTCGGCTGGCGGTTCGGCATCGCGTCCACCTGGATAGGTCTGGGCAACGCGGTGATAGGTTCGCTTTTGGCCTGGGTCATACTTGGGCGCCGCACCCGCATAATGACGCAGTTCCTCGGCAGCGCCACCATGCCGGACTTCTTCGAGAAGCGCTTCGGCTCCCCGTCGCTCAAGGTCATCGCTTCCATCATCATATTCATATTCCTGATCCCTTACACCGCCTCGCTGTACAACGGCCTGAGCCGTCTGTTCGCCATGGCGTTTGACATCGACTATGTATGGTGCGTGCTGATCATGTCCGTGCTGACCGGCATTTACGTGATCGCCGGCGGCTACATGGCTACCGCCATCAACGACTTTATCCAGGGCCTCATCATGCTGGGCGGCATAATCGCGGTCATCGCGGCGGTGCTCAACCTGAACGGCGGCCTTGTGGGCTCCATGAGCGCACTGGCGCAGGTCAACGACGCCAATGCCTTAAACGGCACCGTGCCCGGCATCTTCTCTTCCTTCTTCGGGCCCGAGCCCGTATTCCTGCTGGGGGTCGTGATACTGACCTCGCTGGGCACCTGGGGCCTGCCCCAGATGGTGGGCAAGTTCTACGCCATCAAGAGCGAGGGCGACATACACAAAGGCACCATCATTTCCACCGTGTTCGCCCTGATCGTGGCGGGCGGCTGCTACTTCCTGGGCGGCTTCGGACGCCTGTTCTCCGACGTGATCGGCGTGACCGAAGCGGGCGGCCCCGTGGGCGGCTTCGACGCGGTCATCCCCGCCATGCTCTCCAAGCTGCCGGACATACTGATCGCCGTGGTCATAATACTGGTGCTCTCGGCGTCCATGTCCACGCTGTCCTCCCTGGTGCTCACGTCTTCCTCCACCGTGACGCTGGATCTGCTCAAGGGCCGTCTGGTAAAGAAGATGGACGAAAAGAGGCAGCTGTCCACCATGCGCCTGCTGATCGTGGTGTTCATAGCGGTGTCCGCCGTTATCGCCATCATTCAGGTCAAGTCCTCCGTGGCGTTCATCGCCCAGGCCATGGGCGTAAGCTGGGGCGCCATGGCAGGCGCGTTCCTGGCTCCCTTCCTTTACGGCCTGTACTGGAAGCGCACCAGCCGCGTTTCCTGCTACGTCTCCTTCTTCTTCTCCAGCATTTTCATGACGCTGGTGATGCTCATCAACCTGAAGGTGCTGCCCAACTTCCTGGGCGTGCTCAATAACCCCATCTACGCCGGCGCGTTCTGCATGCTCGCGGGGCTGGTGGTCATCCCTCTGGTGAGCTTTGTGACGCCCAAGCCCGACACGCAGTTCGTGGACAATGTGTTCTCCTGCTACGAGAAGAAGGTCACTGTCCGCCAGACCGAAGCGCTGGGTGACGGCGAATGATAATCGACATCCACACTCATACCTTTCCCGAAAAGATCGCCCGGGCAGCCGTAGAAAAGCTGTCCGGGCTCAGTCATACTCTGCCCTTTACGGACGGCACCGCGGGCGGGCTAAAGCGCTCCATGACGGAAGCCGGCATAGACG
>JAGCIC010000122.1 GCA_017648805.1 Clostridia bacterium | reverse complement strand
GCGACGTGGTCATCGAGTTCCGTCCCAACGACGATCCCACCAACAACGACTTCGTATTCGAAGACGCTGTCGTGGGCGGTGTTGTGCCCCGCAACTTCATCCCCGCGGTCGAAAAGGGCCTGCGGGAGAACATCAAGAAGGGCGTGCTGGCGGGCTTCCCCGTAGTGGGCCTTACCGCCAAGCTGCATGACGGCAGCTACCACCCCGTAGACTCCTCCGAAATGGCGTTCAAGACCGCCGCGCGTCTTGCCTTCAAACAGCTGGATACCGCCAGCCCCTACCTGCTTGAGCCCGTGTACCGCGCCAAGATCATCGTGCCCAACGACTACGTTGGCACCATCATGGGCGACATGAGCAAGCGCCGCGGTTCCGTGGGCGACCAGCAGACCCTGGAGGACGGCGAGGTGCAGCTGGAGGCCACCGTGCCCCAGAGCGAAATGTTCAAGTACGCCACCGACCTGCGTTCCATGACCCAGGGCAGAGGCTCCTTCTCCATGGAGTTCGACAGCTATCAGGAAGTGCCCGCCCAGAACGCCAAGAAGATCATCGAGAGCGCCAAGAAGGACGAGGACGAGGACGAATAATCCGTCTGCCGCATCCAGTTTATACAGCAGAACCGGGAAGCGATACCGCTTCCCGGTTCTTTCATTTTACTTGCAAATCCTGCCCGCTATCATGACCTGTGCGAAACCTTACCGTATCGCCCGGGCGAATGTTTGAATCATCTGCGCGTGACCGCTATGAGCAGCGGCGGACGCTTGGCAATATTCAGATACTCGGTCACCCGGGCGTCGAACACGCTGTCATCCAGCGCCCCGGCCCAGGCAAGCAGCGCAGCTTTCTCCCTTTCCCCTTCCGGGTGCCCGGGGTACACGCACACGGTCATAAGCCCGCCCTTTTTCAGCAGCTCCAGGCACTTGCTTACGGCTTTCAGAGTGCTCTCCGCATGCGTGGTCACGGCGTGTTCCGCTTTGGGCAGCCAACCCAGGTTGAACATCACCCCGTCGACCGGGTCTTTTACGTATGCGTCCACGTTTTCGTGGGAGTCCGGTATAAGGCGGCACCGGTCAAGCAGTCCCGCTTCGTTTAGTCTGGCCCGCGTGGCGCCTATCGCTTCCATCTGCACGTCAAAGCCGTACACCCGGCCCGTCTCCCCCACCTTACCGGCGAGATAGACCGTGTCGTAGCCGTTGCCCACGGTGGCATCTATCACGAAAGCGCCTTCCAGGGACAGTTTGTCCCAGAGTTCCCGCGTCCAGGCGCGGGCGTTTCCAAGATCCATCTTTATCCCCCGAAAAAAGCGGAGGACAAGCTCCTCCGCCTTATGTCATTTATTGATTAATTGCCCTGAAGCTTCAGAAGCTCTTCCAGTGCGTCACCTTCCGAGAAGGGATTGCAGACCGAGCAGGGCTTCTTTCCGTCGGTGTGCAGCGCCTCGTACAGGGTATGCACGTATCTGTCGTCGTACATCTGATTGCACTCCTGAGTGGAGTGATACTTTTTGCTGTTCACGCCGTAGTACACGGTAATGGTCTTCTCATATTCCTGAAGCAGCCAGGTCTGGGTGTCCAGTTCTTCGCTGGTGCTCACGCCCAGCTCCTGCTGGCGCAGGTATTCGTACACCGTGTCCGCCTGGCACCTGGGGCAGTAGGTATAGTGCCCCTCGTACACGTCCTTGAAGGGGATCACCTTGTACGTGTTGCCCTCAAACTGATTGCAAACGTCGGAGGTGTGCGCAACGTTCCTGGTGTCCACCCACAGATAATCGGTGGTACCCCTGGAGAGCATCTGCGTGCTTACCACGCCGCACTTTTCGCACACCTGCTTGCCCGCTATCTGGGCTTCCCTCAGCGTGTGGCTTTCGGCGTTCATCATGCCGGAGCAGTTCCTGATCAGATGATAATAGGTGCCGCCGGGAGTAAAGTACACCGGTGCTTCCGATACGTCCTTGACCGCCGGCAGCACTATGGGCGCCGGAGTGGGCGTGGGTTCGGGAGTGGGAGTTATGACAGGCATAGAGGGTACGGGTGTAGTTGAAACGAACACCTGTGTCGGCTCCGGAGTGAAGGTGTTGGCAACCACCAGTCCGCTGGGATTCTGCACCTTGGGCGCGTTGCCCTTTTCAGGCTCCTTGTAGCCCACCATGTTCTT
>JAGCIC010000121.1 GCA_017648805.1 Clostridia bacterium | reverse complement strand
TATCGCCGATAATGATGTTGCCGGTATGGACCTCACCCTTGCTGCCGTCCACGAAACCTGCGGGGTCCAGCTTCATCAGCGCCATCTCCTGTCCGTCGCTGCTCCAAACCTCGTGGGTGATCCACTCGGAGGGATGCTCCACGTAGTAAGGACGCACATATCTCTCCTTCACATCGAACATCCAGGTGCGCTGGAAGGCGTCGCCTTCGGTCTCGTGAATGTAGAAAATAAGGTTCTCATCCGAGGGACAGATCTGGGCGTGACCCAGCCGGTAATCGCTCTGGTACACCACTTCGGCTTCCTTGCCGGGGTCAAGTATCACCAAGCCGTAATACTTGTTTGCCAGGTGGTAGCTGCACGCGATGCGTCCGGTGTTTGCCGCAGTCAGGTGGCCCGTGATCTGTCCGCCCTTGGGCAGATCGCCTATCCTGGTCATTTCCAGCGTATCCAGGTCTACCGCGTACACCTCGGTCTCGTTTTTGCAGGTGTAGCCTATGTTCTTATCACGGTCGGTGGCAAAACCACGGTAGGAATAGTCCGTCACCCTCTGGAGCTCGCCCGTCTCCACGTTGGCGCGGTAGCAGCCGCCGTCAGTTTTGCCTTCCATCTGCTGCTTCATGAAGAAAAAGTACTTGTCATCGGTAGAAAAGTTCTCACAGGTAAAGTACAGCTTGCTGTTGCGCTCCGGCCCGAAAGCGTACTGTCTTACCTCATAGCCGGTAACTTTGTCGCGATAGACCTGCATGGCGATATCCTCCCTTGCAATCTTTAAATGCGGCTGAAGCCTACAGCTTCAGCGTCTCCCCCGCCTTCACGCACACGGCGGGAGCGTCGTTGACAGATACATAGCAGTCTCTGGCATTCGGATTATATACTAAAGAATTGTCAGCCGTAAAACACAGGCGCTTAAAATCGTCCATGCAGTCCATGAACTCGATGTTGGTGCAGTACCAGATGTCCTCTTTACCGCCCATCATCTCGCAGAAGCGCTCCATCAGCTCCCAATTATTCTTGTCGTCAAATTCGTAAGAATGGCCCCACACATACATCAGGTACAGGTACTGGCGCTTGAACAGCCCCAAAAACTGCTCGCCCAGTTCCAGCAGTCTGTGATTGTGGTGGCATGTTGCCTGCCAGCGGTATGGGTTTTCGGGCAGGGCGAACGAATCGCTGGAGCCAACCACGCGGCTGTACCGTATGCCCAGCGCGGGCAGCAACTCCTCTATCTCTTTGGAAAGCGAACCGTTGGGGTAGCTTAAGCCCCTGACCGGATAGCCCGTAAATTGCTCCAGCACCTTTCTGTCATCCAGCACCTCCTGCGCCACTTCGGGCAGGGGGCAGCGGGCGATGGTGGGATGCGTGACAGTGTGGCAAGCTACCTCGTGCCCTTTATAAAGCTCGGGTATCTCTTCCAAAGGCACCCTGTCTCCCCGGCTTATCAAACCGCTGTTGATGTGGAACGTGCCCTTGATGCCGTTTTTGTTGAATATCTCTATAAGCCGCCTGTCCTGGGTGCGGCCGTCGTCATAGCTCAGCGTGAGCGCCTTATGCTTTCCGCCGGGAAAGCAGCAGTAAACTCTGTTCATAAGGTACCTCTTGGATTTGAAACAGTCGGATCGCCGCATTCCCCTCGGAAGCCGGCAATGACGCCCTTACAGGTCGAACAGTCGATCTGTCTCAATATCTTCTGTTCATAGGAAGGGCTGCCGTTTGCACGGCAGCCCCGGATGCTGAGTCGAAAACTATTCGTGATCAGCCTGATACTGGTCGTTGAGCTCGCTGGTAACGGCGGTGCCGCCCTGCTCAGCCCATTTGTTCCACTCAGCGCGCAGTTCGTCCTCGGTGATGAGGCAGGCGATATACTGCACAGCAGCGTTGGAGATGATGTCGTCCAGTTCCTTGCCGTGAGCAACGTAGGTCTCACTGGTGTAAGGCAGGCAGGGATTCGCGACGGCATACTTGGCGTACTCAAGGTTCAGCGCATCGTAGCGCTCGCGGGCAAACACCCAGGCATCGCTGCCGATGTACTTGGCCTTGGGGCTCTCCAGGTCACCGGGAACGCCCATGCCCAGCTGGTTCAGGTTGTTGTGATACTTGCCTTCGTTGGTGCTGTAATCTCCGTCTTCGGGAGTGTAGCGATAGCCTTCCTCATCGATCTCGTAGGTCAGGCCCGGGAGACCGGCGTTGATGACGGTCTGGCCGTCGGGGCCGTTGCACCAATCGAGGAACTTGAGTACCTTGGGCAGGTCTTCTTCCTTAACGGACTTGGTCACCAGCACGGCGCCGGCATAGCCGGGGTTCTGGGGCCATACGGTGATGGAGCCGTCTTCCTTCTCAAGGCCGCACAGGCTCATCCAAATCAGACCGGTGGCGCCGGCGTTGTCGTCGAACCACTTCTGCTGACGATGGGCGTTGTCCATGCAGTCAAAGCGCATGTAGGCCTTCTCCTGACGCTCGATGGGATCCCAGTCGGCGGTGGAGATCTGAGCGAAGTTGGGATCGATGCCGCCGATCTCGTACAGATGGCGCAGCCAGTTCAGGCCTTCCAGGTAAGCGGGATCCAGGTGGGCGGGATATACGTTGCCGTCCTCATCGATGCCCCAGGTGTTGGGAGCGCCCATGGCGATGGTGATAACGCTGATGGTGCCCGCGGTGTAGGAGCACATATTCAGGCAGTAGGTGTCCTCCTTGTAGGTAGCCAGCGCCTCAGCCAGCTCGGTCAGCTCATCGATGGTCTCGGGGACCTTGTCGAAGCCCAGCTCATTGGCGATGTCCCAGCGATAGTAGATACCGCCGCGGGGGAAGGCACGGCCGCGGGGCAGGCCGAACAGTCTGCCGTCGATGGACATGTTCTGGTATACGGCGGCGGAACCGGCGGCCAGGTAAGGATACTCTTCGGCGTCCTTCACATAGTCGGTCAGATCCCAGAAGCCGCCCGCCCTGGCGGTGTCGACGACCACGGGGGCCTTCGCATCGGTAGCGGAGATGAGCATGGCCTTGTTATTGTCGGTCAGCTCGGTGTTGAAGATGGTGGCGTACTGATCGTTGGCGCCCCACTTGATCTGCAGTCTCACACCGGTCTGGGCTTCGATGTAGTCAAAGATGGGGTTGTTCTCCTGCTGGAAGTCGATCTCAGAGGGGAACTGGGGCAGCAGCACGGTGACTACGAAGGGCTCTTCTTCAGCCATGGCAATGCTCATGGCGGTCAGGGCCATCACCAGCGCCAGCATAAGGGCAACCAGTTTCTTCATTAGGATATCCTCCTTTATGATTTGTTATCTTTTTCAGCGGCTTACGCCGCGGATAACCTTGGTTAGCTGTGAGCTGTCAGAACGCAATTCGGTGAAGAACTCAGCCTTTCAGCGCGCCGACCATAACGCCCTTCACGAAATACTTCTGAAGGAATGGGTACACGCACATGATGGGCACCGTAGACACCACGATAACAGCCATCTTGACCGACTGCTCCGGGGGTTTCACGAATTCCGGGTCCATGTTGGACATATCGCCCGCAGAACCGGTGGCCAGGATTATGATCTCGCGCAGCAGTACCTGCAGGGGCCACTTTTCGGGAGTGCCGGTCATGTAGATCATTGCGGAGAAGTAGCTGTTCCAGTGGCCCACCGCATAGAAGAGCACCATCACGGCGATGATCGGCTTGGACAGCGGTAGTACCACCCTCAGGAAGAACTGGTTGTTTGTCGCGCCGTCCAGCTGGGCGGCCTCCAGCAGTTCATCCGGAATCGTCTGCTGGAAGAATGTCCGCGCGACAATCAGGTTCCAGGAGCTCACCGCCACCGG
>JAGCIC010000120.1 GCA_017648805.1 Clostridia bacterium | reverse complement strand
CGCATCATGGAGCAGCCGGAAGGCAGCCGCCTGGTACTGCTTTCTCCCGTGGTCAGGGGCCGCAAGGGCGAGTATTCCAAACTGCTTGAAGACTGCCAGAAGAAAGGCTTCGTGCGCTGCCGCATAGACGGCATAATGTACGAACTCAGCGAAACGCCGCCCCTGGATAAAAACAAGAAGCACGACATAGAGATAGTGGTGGACCGCCTGGTGCTGCGCGACGGCGTGCTCTCGCGCCTGAGCGACAGCGTGGAGACCGCGCTGAAGCTGGGCGGCGGGCTGTGCCTGGCGGCGTTCGTGGACGGGGAGGAGATCCTCTTCTCCATGAACTACGCCTGCCCCGACTGCGGCATCTCCATAGAGGAGCTCTCCCCGCGCATGTTCTCCTTCAACAACCCCTACGGCGCGTGCCCCGTGTGCGGCGGGCTGGGCTACCTGACCACCGTGGACGTGAACAGCGTGATCCCCGACCCGGACAAGTCCCTGAACGAGGGCGCCATACGGGTGAGCGGCTGGGACAGCGGCGAGGGCGGCGGCCAGATGGCGCGCATGTACCTGGAAGGGCTGGCGAGGCATTACGGCTTTTCCATGGACGCGCCCGTAAAGACGCTGCAAAAAGACCAGCTGGACGCGATCCTCTACGGCACCAAGGGCGAGAAGATCCACTGCGAGTACGAGCGGGACGGGCGCAAGGGCAGCTTCAACGTGCCCTTCGAGGGCATAGTCACCAACCTGGAGCGCCGCTTCCGCGAGACGGACAGCGATGTGAGCCGCGAGGGCATAAGCGAGTACATGAGCGAGACCCCCTGCCCCGAATGCGGCGGGCGGCGGCTCAAGCCCGAGGCGCTGGCGGTCACCGTGGGCGGCAAGTCCATCTCGGACGTGAGCGACCTGTCCGTGCGGGACAGCCTGAGCTTCTTCGAAAGCGTGTCCCTGCCCCGGCGGGAGAGCTTCATCGCCCGCCCGATATTAAGGGAAGTCACCTCACGCCTGAGCTTCCTTAAGGACGTGGGCCTCGAGTACCTCACCCTCTCCCGCGGCGCGGCCACCC
The DNA here is from genome assembly GCA_017648805.1 of Clostridia bacterium. Next base: position 3,520 of record JAGCIC010000120.1, on the reverse strand, counting down.
TGTCCGGCGGGGAGGCGCAGCGCATCCGCCTGGCCACCCAGATAGGCAGCGGGCTGGTGGGCGTGGTGTACATACTGGACGAGCCCTCCATAGGCCTGCACATGCGGGACAGCGAAAAGCTGTTAAGGACGCTTCGGAAGCTGCAGGCGCTGGGCAACACGCTGATAGTCGTGGAGCACGACACCGCCACCATGCGGGAGGCGGACTACCTGGTGGACATCGGCCCCGGCGCGGGCAGCCGCGGCGGGTATCTCGTGGCCTGCGGCACGCCCGAAGAGGTGATGCGGGTGCCCGAGTCCGTGACGGGCCAGTTCCTTTCGGGCGCGCGCAGCGTGCCCATGCCCGCCCAAAGGCGCGCTCCCCGGGGCTTCATAACCGTAAAGGAGCCCCGCGCCCACAACCTTAAGGGCATGGACGTCGGCTTCCCCCTGGGCGTGTTCACCTGCGTCACGGGCGTGAGCGGCTCCGGCAAGAGCAGCCTGGTGAACGACATACTCTTCAAGGCGCTCTCCCGCGACCTGAACCGCTCCCACGAGCGTCCCGGCAGGTTCGGCGGCATTGAGGGCATCGAAAAGCTGGACAAGGTGATCTCCATCGACCAGAGCCCCATAGGCCGCTCCCCCCGCAGCAATCCCGCCACCTACACCGGGCTGTTCGACCTGATCCGCGAGCTGTACGCCTCCACCGCCGACGCGCGGGCGAGGGGCTACAAGTCCAGCCGCTTCTCCTTCAACGTCAAGGGCGGCAGGTGCGAAAGCTGCTCCGGCGACGGCGTGATCAAGATAGAGATGCACTTCATGCCCGACCTGTACGTGCCCTGCGAGGTGTGCGGCGGGCGGCGTTACAACCGTGAGACGCTGGAAGTCAAATACCGGGGCAAGAGCATCCACGAGGTGCTGGAAATGACCTGCGACGAGGCGCTGGTGTTCTTTGACGCCCTGCCCAAACTCCGCACCAAGCTGCAGACCATGGTGGACGTGGGCCTGGGGTATGTGAAGCTGGGCCAGCCCACCACGCAGCTCTCCGGCGGCGAGGCGCAGAGGGTCAAGCTGGCCACCGAGCTCTCCCGCAAGGCCACGGGCCGCACGCTGTACGTGCTGGACGAGCCCACCACCGGCCTGCACCCCGCGGACGTGGAAAGGCTGAACGAAGTGCTGCTGCGCCTGGTGGACGCGGGCAACACCCTGGTCATAATCGAGCACAACCCGGACGTGATCAAGTGCGCGGACTGGATAATCGACATGGGCCCCGAGGGCGGGGACATGGGCGGCAGCGTGGTCGCCTGCGGCACTCCCGAACAGGTCGCCGCCTGCGAAAACAGCTATACCGGGCAGTTTTTGAAGGAGATACTGGGGTATTAGCTGTTAGCTATTAGCTGCGAGCTGTCAGAGCGGCGGCAGATGCCGCCGCGTCCGGGGTCGTTGGTCGATGGTCGTCTGCGCTGACGCTTGACAAGATGCTCCGCTGACGCAAGTGGGCGAGCTGTCAGCTGTTGGCGTTTAGCTATTATAGAGCGGCACTTTGCGCCGCTTTTGTCATTAGTCGGTGGTTAGTGGATAGTGATTAGTGGATAGTGCTTAGTGATTAGTGGTTAGTGGTTGGTGGTCGGTGGTCTCTCCGCGTCATTGCGCGGAAAATGACAGCTTCTCAAACAAACTTTGTCGCCTTATGGCGACGACCCATGACCGTTGACCCATGACCGTTGACGCGGCGGCGTCTGCCGCCGCTCTCATAGCTCACAGCTAACAGCTAACAGCTCTCATCCCCCTCCAGCCTCCTGTTCCTCCCGGGGGCGGCGCCGATAAACAGCCTGTGCGCCCGGGCCATTTCCGCTATGCGGGAGGCGGCGGCCTCGTCCAGTTCCAGCATACGGTTTAGCGAAAGCTCCCCGCTGAGTATCGTGGGGAGCTCGTTTTCGTACCTGTGGTTGATGATGTCGAAGGTGAGCTTCAGGTCCGAGGACGAGGGCTCGTCCCCCTTCACGGGCTTGAACAGGTCGTCCAGATACAGCGCTTCGCACTCCCTTAAGCGATTAAGCTGCCTGTCGAAGGCGTCGCCGTCCGCGGTCAAAAGCCGTTTTAAGCGCGTCATCTCGTCCCGCCACAGGGCGAACTCCACCGCCACGCCTCTTTTCAGCAGCTCCCCGCACACCGCCATGCACAGGTGGGTCTTGCCGCAGCCGGGCTGCCCGCACAGCAGCAGCCAGCTTTTCCCGTTCCAGCCCTCAAGATAGCCCTTCGCCGTGTCCAGCATCTGCTTCTGCCAGTCCTCTTCGGCGATGAAGCTTTCGAATGTGCGCGTCTCCAGAGCGCGTTTGAAGCCGCTTTGGGCGATGCGGGCCAGGCTCTCGCGCACTTTCATGCACCTGCAGGGGCGCACGGGGGTGTAGAGGTTGCCGGCGGAGTCGTCCACCTCCTGAAAATACCCCCGGTTCATGCACAGGGGGCAGTCGTAGCCGTCCCGCTCGTTCAGGCGGCCGGGGGTGGAGTTGATCAGTTCCGCTTTCCGCCTTTCGGCGGCGGCGGGGTCACACGGTGATGTCGCAGTCAAAGCGGCTTTGAGCAGTTCCAGCCCCTTCGCGGCCGTAATACTTATCGCTTCCATTGTGTCTCCTATCTTCCATCGAGCGTATGTCGCTCAGGTTCTTCGCCCCGCGTGAGATGCGGTTGTTCAGGATCCCGCGCACGTAGGCGTAAAACTTCTTGCCCGAGGCGAGCGCCTCGTCCACCGCCCACACCACTGCCTCATCGCCCAGCCTGCCCGCGAACTCCTCCAGCTCCTTAAGGTTGTTCTCGCTCAGCGCGATGCCATTCCTCACGGCGTACGCGGCGCTTTCAGCGGTCAAAGGTCGTTGGTCATCGGTCGATAGCCGTTCGGCTGCGCCGGATAAAGCTTGTCCGTCCGTCTCCCGTTCCCCGTCCTCGTCCTCGTTCTCATAAAAAGCACCGCCCCCGCCTATTCGGTGGCTGTGTCCTTGGTTATTTAGTTCTTGGTTATTACGTTCTTGGTTATTTAGTTCTTTATATGCCGACCCGTTTGCGGACGTCCCGTTTGCGGATGTCCCGTTTTCGGACGTCCCGTTTGCGGACGTCCCCAAAGGGTACCATCGGGAAAACGCTTCTTCGCAGATATCATAGTCGAAGGAAAACGGAGCATCGGGAGAAGCGGCCTTCTGCTTTGTGATGCGCAGATAGCCGCTTTGCTTCAGCTCGTTGATGGCGGACTGGATGCCCTTTTTGCCTTCGGCGCAGATGGCTTCCAGCCCTTCGCGGGAGAACCTCCAGTCGTCGGGCAGTGAGAGCATCAGGGTCAGCAGGCCCTTGGCCTTGAGGCTGAGGCTGCGGTCACGCAGGTAGCCCTTGTCGATGACGACGAAGTTGTTTTCGTGGGATGTTCTGTATACGGACATAAGCTGCTCCTCTCTTTGGCGGCATAAAAAACGCGCCCGTACCGTTTGTACGAACGCACCTTATCTGATTGTTTGATGATACCATTATACCACTGCCAAAAGTCCAAAAGG
>JAGCIC010000012.1 GCA_017648805.1 Clostridia bacterium | reverse complement strand
TCCGGGCAGATAAAGGGCACAGGCGCGCGCTACTGCCCGTCGATAGAGGATAAGATAGTCAAATTCAGAGATAAAGAACGCCACCCCATATTCATGGAGCCGGAAGGGCTGAACACCGTGGAGTGGTACGTGCAGGGCATGTCGTCTTCACTGCCGGAAGAGGTGCAGCGGCGGGTGTACGCCACGGTACCCGGGTTGGAGCACGCCAAGGTGATGCGCCCCGCCTACGCCATCGAGTACGACTGCATAGACCCGCTTTCGCTTTCTTCCGCGCTGGGAGCGAAACATATCCGGGGACTGTATCTGGCGGGCCAGATAAACGGCACCAGCGGCTACGAGGAAGCCGCCGCCCAGGGCATTTACGCGGGAATGAACGCCGCGCTGTATCTGAAGGAGGAATCTCCCCTGATCCTGGACCGGAGCCAAAGCTATATCGGCGTGATGGTAGACGACCTGACCACCAAGGGCACCGACGAACCCTACCGCATGATGACATCCCGCGCGGAATACCGCCTGCTTCTCAGGCAGGACAACGCGGATCAGCGCTTGACCGAACTTAGCTACGGCAAGGGCCTTGCGGGCGAGGACAGGATTAGGCGCATGGAACGGAAACTGGAGGAGAAAAACGCCGCCAGGAAATATCTCGAAACGCATTTTACCCCGGTATCCGAGAAACTGAACAAACTGCTGGCCGAGGCCGGTGAAACGGAAATGACGTCTTCGGCGAGGCTCAGCGACCTGATAAAACGGCCCGGAGTGTCGTATAAAATGCTGGGGGAGATAGACACGCAGTTGCCCGCGATCAGCTTTGAGGCCAGGGAACTGACCGAGATCGAGCTGAAATACGAAGGTTACCTGCGCCGCCAGGAGGCGGAAGTGAAGAAATTCGCCCGGGAGGAGCAGATGCTGCTTCCGAAAGATCTGGATTATCTTTCGCTGGACAATCTGCGTCTGGAAGCGAGGCAGAAACTGGACAAAGCGCGCCCCGCGTCCCTGGGGCAGGCCAGTCGCGTGCCGGGCGTGTCGCCCGGAGATATAAGCGTGCTTATGATACTGCTGGAAAAGCTCAGACGGGAGGGCAAAACCGAATGAGGGAATACCTGCTTTCCCAGGCCGCGAAAATGGGCCTGGATATGAGCCGGGCGCAGGCGGATAAACTGGTCAACTACCATGAACTGCTCGTGAGCGCCAACGAGAAAATGAACCTGACCCGCGTGGGAGAGGACTTTGTGGAAGCGGCGGACAGGAATTATCTTGACAGCCTTACCGCCGTAAAGTATCTTACGGACTGCGCAAGCGTTATAGACATGGGCAGTGGAGCGGGGCTTCCGGGCGTGCCGCTGAGCGTTATGCTGCCCCGGACGCGCTTCACGCTTATGGACAGTCTTAACAAGCGGGTGGAGTTTCTGGCAGAGGTGTGCCGGACGCTTAAGCTCAACGCCGAAGCGCTGCATATGCGCAGTGAGGACGCGGGCAGGAATGCTTTATACCGGGAAGGATTTGACGCAGCGGTGGCGCGGGCGGTAGCGCCGCTCAACATACTTTGCGAGTGGCTGCTGCCTCTGGTGAAGACGGGGGGCAGGATGCTGGCGCTCAAAGGGCCGACGGCGGAAGACGAGGCGAAAGAGGCCGCGTTCGCGCTTGAAGAACTTGGCGGAGAGATTGCATATATCCATGACGCGCCCGTGCCGGGGCGGGACTGGGACCACAGGATAGTCGAGATAATCAAGACCGGACCCACGCCGGACAAGTATCCGAGGCGTGCGGGAATGGCCGAGAAACGGCCGCTGAAGGGGGTAAAGCAGTGAAATACGTGATCGCACTGGATCAGGGCACTACCAGTTCCCGGGCCATCGTGTTTGACGAGACCGGAGCGCAGGTGGCCAGCCACGCCAACGAGTTCAAACAGATTTATCCCAAGCCCGGCAGGGT
>JAGCIC010000119.1 GCA_017648805.1 Clostridia bacterium | reverse complement strand
GCCTGTTTCTTCTGCAAACCTGAAAAACACCAAAGGACACACATGGGAAAGCAGCGTTGACGTGCCTGTTGTCCTTCATGAACATATCCCCAACGTCTATACTGAAATTCTCTCGGAAGAGGCAGCCGGGAACGTAGTCATCCATCGCTATGCCGAGATCGACCCTGCCGAGCAAAAGATGCACGCCAACAACATGCGAGATCATCTGAGCGATCCCCTCTGTGCGGAATACCGGGATTTCCTATATCGGCACTTTTCTCTGCTCTGGGACTGATCAGATCCGAAATGAAAATAAGAGCTACCTGACTTTCAAAAATCAGATAGCTCTTTTTTACGTTATTCGATGGAGTTGTTTCAGATGTTGCCGAAACGTTGCCAAACGCCGTTTTGAGCTTTCAAAAACCCAGTGTTTATGCGGGTTTCCGGCGTTTTCGGAATCATTCCCACTCTATCGTGGCGACGGGCTTGGGGCTTAGGTCGTACAGCACGCGGTTCACGCCGGGGACTTCGCTGGTCACGCGCAGGGTTATGGTCTCCAGCACTTCGCAGGGCAGGCGGGGCACGGAGGCGGTCATGGCGTCCACGGTGTTGACCGCGCGGATGACCACGGGATACTCGTCCACGCGTCCGTCGTCCCTTACGCCGGTGGAGGTGACGTCGGGGATAAGGGTGAAGTACTGCCATACCTTGCCTTTAAGTCCTGCTTTTTCGAACTCCTCACGCAGTATGGCGTCGCTTTCGCGCACCTTCTCGAGACGCTCGCGGGTGATGGCGCCTAAGCACCTTACGCCAAGGCCGGGGCCGGGGAAGGGCTGGCGCTCCACCATGCCTTCGGGCAGACCCAGGGCGCGGCCTACGGCGCGCACTTCATCCTTGAACAGCATCTTCAGGGGTTCCACCAGCTCGAACTTCTCGGCGATGTCCTTGGGCAGGCCGCCCGCGTTGTGGTGGGACTTGACTATCTTGGCGGTCTTGGTGCCGCTTTCGACTATGTCGGGATAGATGGTGCCCTGGCCCAGCAGCTCTATACCGTCCAGTTTGCCCGCTTCCTCGCGGAACACCTCGATGAATTCGTCGCCTATGATCTTGCGTTTCTGCTCGGGGTCGCTCACGCCCGCGAGGCGGTTTAAGAACCTGTCAACGGCGTCCACGTAGATGAGGTTCGCGCCCAGCTGTTCCTTGAACACCCTTATGACCTGCTCGGGCTCGTTTTTGCGCAGCAGACCGTGGTTCACGTGCACGCAGGTCAGCTGGTCGCCCACGGCTTTGATGAGCAGCGCCGCGACAACGGATGAATCCACGCCGCCGGACAGCGCCAGCAGTACCTTGCGGGAGCCGATCTGCTTTCTGAGCGCTTCGACTTCGGCTTCGATGAAGCTTTCCACGCTCCAGTTCCTTTCGGCACCGGTTTTGGTTATGAAAGCGTCAAGCTGCTTGGAGGGATCCTCGTCCCAGGCTTCCACGTCAGCTTTTTCGCTGCCGGAGTAACCCGCTTTGAGTACGGGCAGGCCCAGCGCGTAGATGCCGTGGTCCACGTCGATATTATTGCCGTCCAGCACGTGGTTGGGGCCGCCGTTTACGATGATTCCCTGTATGCCGGGGGCGTTCTTAAGCTCGGCGGGGGAGACGTCGTAATTGAATATCTCGCTGTACACGCCCAGTTTTCTTAATTCCCTTGCGATGAAAGCGTTCTGATTGCTGCCCAGATCCACGATGGCTATCATGCTTCTTGCCATAAACCTGCCGCCTTTCAAAAAAGTATGGCGTATTATAGCACGCCGCAATGTTAAAATCTATCATATCGCCAAACATGCACATACATTTCACAAAAAGAAAACGTTGACAAATCCGTTTACAAGTGCTATCATTTCGTTCAACGGCGATGACGGAGACGGCGTCCGCTATTCCGGCCAAGAGAGCCCGCGTTTGGTGAGAGCGGGTGCGGGGAAGCGGGCAGGTCCTATCACTTCCGAGCCGGACGGGTGAACGTTATTAGCCCGTCCCGCGGGCGCGGCGTTAGAGGCGCAGGGCTTGACAGAGCCCGGCAGAGCGGCGCATATGCGCAATTTGAGTGGTACCACGGGAGTTTATTCCCGCCTCAAGGGTTTCCTTGAGGCGGTTTTTGTTTAAAGGACTAACGCGTAAGGAGAAGAATATGAACACAGGTGTTGACCAGCAGCTGAAGGAGATCGCGTTCAGAATAAAGGAACTAAGGGAGATCGCGGGCTATTCCCAGGAGGAGATGGCCCGTAAGACCGAGGTCAGCCCCGAGCTTTACCGGCGCTACGAATTGGGTGAATTGGACTTTCCCTTCACCTTCATACACAAGTGCGCGCTGGAGATGGGCGTGGAGATCACGGACATCATGGAGGGCCGTTCCGCTCACTTGAGCGGGTACACCGTGACCCGAGCCGGCCAGGGCATGATGACCGCCAAGGAAACGGGGCTTGAGATCCGCCAGCTGGCGCCCATGTTCAAAAACAAGATCGCCGAGCCCTACTACGTCAGGTACGAGTTCGACGAAAAGCAGCAGTCCCGTCCCATCCACCTGACCCGTCACAGCGGCCAGGAATTCGACCTGATCATTTCCGGCGCGCTTAAGGTGCAGGTGGGCGAGCATACGGAAGTGCTGAGGGAAGGCGACAGCATCTATTACGACTCCTCCAAGCCTCACGGCATGATAGCGGTGGAGGGCAGGGACTGCCTGTTCCTGGCGGTGGTGCTGCCGGGAGAGGAGACCGTGCAGGAGGAGATCAGCCAGACCATCGTCGCCGCGAGGAGCGCGGAAAAGCTGATCTACGACAGCTATGTGACCACGAAGGAGACGCCGGAAGGCCTGCCCACGGAGCTTTCCTACAAGAATACCGATTCCTTCAACTTTGCCTTCGACATAGTGGACGTATTGGGCAATACCAAGCCCGGCAAGCTGGCGCTGCTGCACCTGGACAGGGATAAGAACGAGACGCTGTTCACCTTCAAGCAGATGGCCAGGGAATCCGGCCGCGCCGCCAACTATTTTAAGGCGCTGGGCATAAAGAAGGGCGACCGGGTCATGCTGATACTGAGGCGGCACTACCAGTTCTGGATCTGCGCGCTGGCGCTTATGAAAATAGGCGCGATATTCATCCCCGCCACCAACCAGCTGGTGGAGCACGACCTTACCTACCGCTTCAACGCCGCGGGGGTGAGCGCGATAGTGTGTACGGCTCTGGGCGGGGTCAAGGAGCAGGTGGAGCTGGCGGAAAAACTGTCTCCCACACTGAAGACCAAGGTGCTTGTCGAGGGCGAAAGGGAAGGCTGGAAGAGCTTCGATAATGAGTACAAAATGTACGCCAGTTCCTTCGAGCGCACCGAGGAGTGCATAAAGGGCGACGAGCCCATGCTGATGCTGTTCACCAGCGGCACCACCGGCTATCCCAAGATCGCCGTGCACAGCTGCAAGTACCCGCTGGGCCATTTTATGACGGGCAAATACTGGCACTGCTCCTCCCCGGAAGGGCTGCACTTCACCATCTCTGACACGGGCTGGGGCAAGGCGCTGTGGGGCAAGCTGTTCGGACCGTGGATGAACGAGACCGCCTCCTTCGTGTACGACTTTGACCGCTTCAACGCCGGAGACATACTGCCCCTGTTCGCCAAGTACCACATCACCAGTTTCTGCGCGCCGCCCACCATGTACCGTTTCATGATAAAGGAGGACTTAAGCAAGTTCGACCTGTCCTCCATAGAGCACGGCACAATAGCGGGCGAAGCGCTCAACCCGGAGGTGTTCCACCGCTTCCGCGAGGCTACTGGAATAAGCCTCATGGAGGGTTTCGGCCAGACTGAGACCACGCTGGTGATAGGCAACCTGTCCGGCATGCGTCCCAAGGTCGGCTCCATGGGCAAACCCGTGCCGGGCTACGACGTGGACATAATCGACCACGACGGCAATCCGGTAGGCTTTGGCGAGGTCGGCGAGATAGTGCTGAAGCTGGACAAGGGGCGTCCCTGCGGGCTTATGCTGGGCTACTGGAACAACGAGACGGGCAAGCCCGAGATGGAAAGCGAGGACGGATACTTCCACACCGGCGACACCGCCTGGAGGGACGAGGACGGCTACTTCTGGTACGTGGGCCGGGTGGACGACCTTATCAAGTCTTCCGGCTACAGGATCGGGCCGTTTGAGATCGAAAGCGTCATAATGGAGTTGCCCTACGTACTGGAGTGCGGCGTGTGCGCCGCTCCCGACGAGATAAGGGGCCAGGTGGTCAAGGCGTGCGTGGTGCTCACCAGAGGCAAACAGCCCTCCGACGCGCTGAAAAAGGAGATACAGGACTACGTGAAGAGCCGCACCGCTCCGTACAAATATCCGCGTATAGTGGAGTTCCGCACCGAGCTTCCCAAGACCATAAGCGGGAAGATAATAAGGAATCAGCTGTAACGGAAGCGGGCAGGATCATTCCCGCCCGCGGCTTTCAGCTGCGGGACCCGCGGAAACGCTATGCGCGAACGATTAATACAGACCAAAGTCTGTATTAATGGGTGTAGAATAAGACCGTAGTCTGCT
>JAGCIC010000118.1 GCA_017648805.1 Clostridia bacterium | reverse complement strand
TTTACGACGGTCAGGCTGTCCGCCCGCACCGCCGCAGGCACGAAAGCGCCGTATCTGAACAGGCATACGCCGGCTGCTCCCTTTACGCCCAGCGCCGCGTCCGCGTCACGCTTAAGCGTCAGCCCGGTCGCACCGTCATAGGCGTGCAGCCCCGTCAATACCTTTGCGCCGAATCCGGCCGCGCCCCGTGTGACCTTCATGACCCAGGCGCTGTCCATGCCGTAGGCAAAGCTGTACGCCATGGGCAGTATCATGTCGAAACGGCCGCCCAGTTCGGCGTAGCTCTGTCCGTAATGCAGGTGGGCGAATACGGTATCGTATGCGCCTTCCGGCATGAGCGCGGCGCTCAGCGTTATGCCGGGGCGCGCCGGGCGCACGCCTTCCAGCACCGCGTCCGCTAAACGGCACACGTTCTTTATCCGCGTATCAGCCAGCGCGCAGGCATCCTTATCGCCCAGGCGGTACGCCTCAAACACGGCCTGTTTGTCGGCTTCCCCGCCGTAGAACGTTTTATTCACCAGTTCCCTTATGCGGCCCGCGTCCGCTCCCTGCTGCCTGTATCCGGCCATATCGCTGTCGCTCCAGCCGTACAGCAGGTGGTTGTAGCGCAGATAATCAAGATGCACGCCGTCCACGTCATAACGTTCCAGCATGTCAGCAACGACATCGTGCGTAAAGCGCGCGTACTCCGGCTCGGTGATGCTGACGACGCTGTCCGAGCGGCCTTTGGTCAGGTGGTACAGCCCCTTTTCCGGGTGCTCCGCGCACCAGTGTTTGTCCTGGGCGGAGGTGAACCAGGCGTGCAGGCGCATGCCCCGTTCGTGCGCGGCCTTGACGGCTTCGGAAAGCAGATCCCTGCCCTCTGCCATAGAAGGAGCGAGCCGGGTTTTGAACGCGCACCGTCCGCTTAAACCCTTTGTCAGGAAAAACACGTCCGTTACGCCGATCATCCCGCAGTCGTCAAACACTCTGTCCGCGCCGCGCGCGGCCACGCTGTCTGCCCACATCCATATTCCCAGCATTCGCAATCCCCCGTTCTTATGTTGACGCGGCGGGGTATTTCGCCATCTAAACGACCTTGCCGGGATTCAGTATCCCGTTGGGGTCGAATACCGCCTTTATGCCACGCATAAGCTCCAGCTGCCTGTCGCCCAGGCTCTCCCTGAGAAAGGCCTTTTTGGCATGGCCTATACCGTGCTCTCCGCTCACCTGCCCGTTCAGCTCCCCGGCGACAGCGTACAGCTGTTCCATTACGGCGCCTAAACGCTGTTTCCACACGTCTTCCGCCACGTCATCACGGCACACATATATGTGCAGGTTGCCGTCTCCCGCGTGACCGAAAGAACGGATGCGCAGGTTCGACTTTTCGGATATCGCCGTGAGCCGCGTCACGAACTCGGCTATAGAGTTCCTCGGCACCACTACGTCGCACTCATCCATGGTGGATGTGCTGCCTTTTATCGCCTCCAGGAACGCGCCTCTCGCGCTCCAGATGCTCTCCTTTCTTTCGTCAGTGTCCGCCAGCAACACGTCCCGCGCACCCAGTTCGAGCGCGGTGTCGGTCAGCCTGTCCACGGACTGTTCCAGCGCTTTTTCGCTTATTCCGTCCAGCCGCACCAGCAGGTACGCGTCGGCGCCGGTATCCGGAAACTGCTTGCCCAGGTATTCCTCGGCGCAGGAAATGACTTCCCTCTCCATAAACTCCACCGCCGTGGGCTCGCAGCCGCAGGAAAGTATCTCCGGCACCGCCTTTATGCACTTGTCCAAATCATCAAACGGTATCAGCAGCGACAGGTTGACCTTGGGCTCCGGTATGAGTTTGACGGTGAGGCGCGTAAGAAAGCCGAGAGTGCCCTCGCTGCCTATCATCAGATCGATCAGGCTGTAGCCGGACGAGGTCTTTACCGTCTTTCCGCCCAGGCGCAGCAGCGTGCCGTCCGCCAGCGCCACGTCCATGCCCAGTATGTAGTCCCGGGTCACGCCGTAGCGCACCGCCCGCATGCCGCCCGCGTTGGTCATGGCATTGCCGCCCATGGTTGCCGTTTTTTCGCCGGGATCCGGCGGATAGAACAGCCCCGTGCCCTCCAGGGACTTGGGGAACTCCATCAGCAGTACCCCGGGTTCCACAGTGGCAGTCATGTTTTTTTCGTCCACTTCCAGCACTTTTTTCATTCTCTCCGTGGACAGCACCACGCCGCCGTATATCGCCACACAGCCGCCGCACAGTCCCGTGCCCGAGCCTCTGGGAGTGACGGGTATATGTCTTTCGTTGCAGTATTTGAGCACGCGGCACACTTCTTCGGCGTTTTCTGCCTGCAGCACCGCCTCAGGCGTAAAGCGGCCGTACTCGGTCATTTCGTCGTGGGTATAATCGGCCAGCGCATCCTCGGCGGTGAACACGCGGCCCGGCATGAAACTCAGAAAATATTCTATGTCCTCCCACGTCACGGTGTTATAGCCGTTCATGTGCGCCCTCCTTGAGATTATTGATCATTTGGGGCAGTATCTCATATATGTCCCCCACTATCGCGGTGTGGGCGACCTTGAATATGGGCGCCTGCGGGTCGGTGTTTATGGCTACTATGTATTCGGTGCTGTTCATGCAGGAGGCAAACTGGATGGCGCCGCTCACGCCGCAGGTGATTATGAGTTTGGGACGCACCGTCCTGCCGGACAGCCCGATCTGCCTTTCGTTACCTGCCCAGCCCTTCTCCACCAGCGGGCGGGAGACTGCCCAGTCCCCTCCCAGCAGGCGGGCCAGCTCCTTCACCATCTCCAGATCCGCGCTCTTGTTAAGACCTCTGCCGCCCACAACCAGCACCTCGGCGTCGGAAATGCTCTTTTTGGGCGGCACTGCCTGAGAGCTGATGAGCGTTATCCTCGAATCGCGCACGCCTTCAGGTGTTTTCCTTGAGATTATCTCGCCCGCGGCTTCGCTCAGCCGTTTTGGAGCGTCCATTACTTTGTAGCGCACCGTGGCGAACTGGGGACGGGTGTTTGCCGTGATTATCTGCGCCATGATATTGCCGCCGAAAGCGGGGCGTATCTGCACCAGGTCGCTGTTTTCCCTGAGCTCCAGTTTCGTACAGTCCGCCGTAAGTCCGGTATGGAAGCGGGTAGCCAGCCTGGGCGCCAGGGAGCGCCCTATCAGCGTGGAGCCCACCAGCACCACCGACGGCCTGGTATGTTTTATAATGTCTTCAACGCAGGCAGCATAGGCGTCGGCTCTGAAATAGCCCAGGTCAGGCGCGTCGTAAGCGTAGACCTTGTTCACGCCGTAATGCCGCAGCTCATTCGCAAGTTCTTTTATCCCGCTGCCGACTATCACCGCGTTCACGCTGTAATTCAGCGGCGCGGCGAGTTCCAGCGCCTTGCCGATCAGTTCCGGCGACACCGGGTGGAGCCTGCCGGCGCTCACCTCGCAGAACACCAGTATGTCCCGCCATTTGCTTTTGTCCACCGAGACTGTCCTGGTCTCCAGTTTTATGATCGCATTTTGTGGACACGCTTTTACGCAGCTGCCGCAGCTTTTGCAGGCGCTGTTCATGCGTGCGACACCGTTTTCCAGCTCCAGCGCTCCGAAGGGACAGCTGCCCAGGCAACGCCCGCAGCCGTCACATTTGCGTTCCAGAACGGCAACCTTTGCCATGTCCGCGCCTCCCTTTATATGAACTTACGGTCTTTAAGCCGCTTCAGCAGCCTATCCGCGCTGTCTTTGCCCGCCCACACCTCATGGCTCACGTCGTTTTCCGGCGGGAAGATCCTTTCAACCTGTGTGGCGCTGCCGCTCAAGCCGTAATGGCTTTCGTCCGTGTCGGGAAACGCGTCAAGACCCAGCACCTTTACCGGCCTGTCCTTTACCTGCCTCGCGGTCTTAAGCGAGGGCAGGCGAGGCACGTATATATCCTTTTCCACGGTGATCAGACACGGGAATGGTATGTGCACCGTCTCGGTAACGTCCTGCAGAGTTTGCTGGACGTCAATGCCGTCCCCCGCAAGTTCCAGACGCGACACCCAGGCGGCATGAGGTATGCCCAGGTGCTCCGCTATCGCCGGACCCACCTGCGCCGTGTCGCCGTCCGTGGTCTGACGTCCGCACAGTATCAGGTCGAAGTCTCCCAGCCCGCGTATGGCCTGGCTCAGCGTGTAGCTGGTAGCCAGCACGTCCGCGCCGCCCAGCCGCCTGTCCGAGAACAGGTAGCCTTCGTCCGCGCCCATCATATAGGTCTCGCGTATGGCGGCCTCCGCCTGGGGCGGTCCCATAGTGCCCACGGTCACCTTCGCGCCGCAAAGCTCTTTCAGCCTCAGCGCGGTCTCCAGCGCGTACAAATCGTATGGATTCAGTTTGCTGGATACGCCGGAGCGCTTGAGCACGCCTGTCTTCTCATCCACCTCGACTTTGTTGGTGGCGGGCACCTGCTTGACGCATACAAAAATGTTCATGTCCTGTCCGTCCTGCGTGTCGGTTTAGTTTGGCCTCATCATTTCGGGTCTATCTGAATTATAGCAGAAACACGGGCATGAGGCAAGCTTTGGGGCCCGCCCCGGCGCAAAGTCGGAGCCCAAATAAAAAAACGGATTGCGTAAACTGCCCGGACTTTGTATAATAAAGGCACCTGACAATAAACAGCGAAAGGTTTGGGACTGTATGCTTTCCAGTACGCTCTGCTACGCCTTAAGCGGCATCGACGGCATCTGCATCACCGTGGAGTGCAATCTATCCCTCGGCATACCCGCCTTCGAAATGGTCGGCCTACCGGACATGGCGGTCAAGGAGGCCAAGGAGCGCATAAAATCCGCGGTCAAAAACACCGGCTATGAATTTCCCGGAGACCGGCTGGTGATAAACCTGGCCCCGGCCGACATCAAGAAAGAGAGCGCCGCTTTCGACCTGCCCATAGCGATAGACATACTGGCGTGCAGCAGGCTCGTGAACCCCTTAAGCATAAAAGACGTGGCCATAATGGGCGAACTGGCTCTGAACGGATAACTGCGGCCCATCCGCGGGGCGCTGCCGCTGGTCATTTCCGCCCGGGCAGACAAAATAAAGACAGTTATAATACCTGCCGCCAACGCCAACGAACTGATGTGTGTCGAAGGGATAGAAATAATCCCCGCCGAAAACTTAAGGCAGGTGGTTGACCACCTGACCGGGAAGGCTCCCATACCTCCGCTTAAGACCGTGTCCTACGGGCAGCTGCTGGGCGAAAGGGTCTACTCATCTGATTTCATAAACGTGAAGGGGCAGTCCGGCGCCAAGCGCGCGCTGCTGATCGCCGCGGCGGGCGGGCACAACGTGCTGATGGTGGGCCCTCCCGGTTCCGGCAAGACGCTCATGGCAAGGTGCATGCCCTCCATACTCCCCGACATGACCTTTGAAGAGGCGCTCATCACCACCCGCATCCACTCCGTGGCGGGCAGCGTGCCGGAAAAGGGTCTGCTGGTGGAACGGCCCTTCAGAGCGCCGCACCACACCGCGTCCCACGTGTCCATAGTGGGCGGCGGCATGCACGCGCTGCCGGGCGAGATAAGCAAGGCGCACAACGGCGTACTGTTCCTGGACGAGCTGCCCGAGTACCGCCGTGACGTGCTGGAAGCGCTGCGGCAGCCCATGGAAGACGGTTTCGTGACCGTCACCCGTGTGGCGGCGCAAAGCACCTACCCCAGCGAATTCATGCTTATAGCCAGCATGAACGCATGTCCCTGCGGTGCGTTGGGGAGCCGCACGAAGCAGTGCCGCTGCACGCCGCTGGA
>JAGCIC010000117.1 GCA_017648805.1 Clostridia bacterium | reverse complement strand
CGGCGATTTTCCGATCCACATAGACCCCGACGCGGCGCACGTGATCGGCCGAATCGGTGCTGGTGAGGGTATAATCGCGCCTGGCGATGCGCAGGGTATAGGAGGATTCGCCTTTTTTCGTCATCATAGCAGCTGATCGAACTGGTAGAACTGGCCCTTGGTATCCACCCGGATGGATGCGATCTTCTGGGGCTCCAGCGGCTTATCCATGCGGTCGCGGGGCGTATTGACGATCTGATCGGCGTATTCCATGCCGCTGAGCACTTTGCCGAAAGCGGCGTACGCGCCGTCAAGATGCGGGGAAGAGCTTGTCATGATGAAAAACTGGGAACCCGCGGAATCGGGGTGCATGGCCCGCGCCATGGAAAGCACGCCGTAGGTGTGCTTCAGCGGGTTGCTTATGCCATTTTGGCTAAATTCGCCCTTGATGGAATAGCCGGGGCCGCCGGTGCCGGTGCCCTTGGGGCAGCCGCCCTGGATCATGAATCCGGGGATCACCCGGTGGAAGATCAGCCCGTCGTAAAAGCCGCTCTTTGCCAGGCTCACGAAGTTGCCCACGCTTTCGGGCGCCTTGTCGGGGAACAGCTCCAGCTTGATCTTGTCCCCGTTCTCCATTTCTATCGTCACGATGGGATTAGCCATAACTTCCTCCTGCTTCGTTTTATTTCTCTATCTTTTCGGCCTTGTATTCCACGCCTTTGGTGTCCACGCGCACGGACTTGATCGCCTGGCGGGTGAGCGGGCGGTCGCCGGAATCGGTGGCCGTGCGGCTGATCTCCATCGCGGTGTCGATCCCGTACACCACCCTGCCGAAGCCGGCGTACGCGCCGTCCAGGTAAGTGGGCGCGGTCTGCTCCGTCTCGTTGGTCACTATAAAGAACTGGCTGCCCGCGCTGTCAAGGGGCATGCTCTGCCTCGCCATGGACACGGTGCCCAGGGTGTGGGACAGGGTGTTGCCCTCAAACCCGTTCTGTTTGAACTCGCCCTTTATCGCGTAGCCGGGGCCGCCCCTGCCGGTGCCCTCCGGGTCACCGCCCTGGATCATGAAGCCCCTGATTATGCGGTGGAAGGTCAGCCCGTCGTAGAACTTGGAGTTGGCCAGCTCGATAAAGTTCGCCACGGTGTTGGGCGCGCACTCCGGGTACAGCTCTATTATTATCTTTTTGCCGTTTTCCGTGGTCAGGGTGGCCACGGGGTGCGTCTCGTCCGCCAGTTCGTACTTGGGAGCGAGCGCGCCGCGGATTATGAACGCCGCCGCGATGACCAGCAGCAGCACACCCACGGACACCAGCACCAGAAGCATCCTTTTCTGGCGTTTTTTCCTGCTAAGCAGTTTTTTGTTGTTGTGATGATTTCCCATACGATACTCCTCAGACTATTTCTGTCACGTATACCGTGCCGTTTTCCGCCCGGAAGCGCACGTCCTTCCCCGCGAAACCGAAGCCGTATATCCGCTGCGGGTCGTCCTGATAGCCGGGCCGGGGGTCCAGCGAGAGCGCCTGCGTGAGCGTGTTTATTTCCTCTTCGGAAAACCCCTGTTTGAGCTCCTCCGGGAACACCACGGCGCTTTTGAGGCCCTTCAGTTCCTCGCCGAAGCCTCCCAAAGCGTCCGGCGCCGTGTCCGCATAAGGCAGGTAGGGCTTTATGTCGTATATCAGCGTGCCGCTTTTCATGTCCCCGCCGGACACGGTGAGGCTGCCGTCGCCGTTCACGTTTTCCAGTTTTACCAGCGTGAGCCCCAGGGGGTTCGGGCGGAAGGGCGAGCGGGTGGCGAACACGCCTTTTCTTTCGTTCTGGCCCAGTTTGGGCGGGCGCACCGTGGCGCTTTTTGAGGGCGCTTCGTCAAAGCCCCACACCAGCCACAGGTGGGAAAATTCCCGTATCCCCCGTATCCAGTCCGGCCCCGAAAACTCCTTTTCGAAGCGGATCACGCTTCTGAGGTCCGGGCACAGCCCGCTCTGGCGGGGCAGGCCGAACTTGGTGGGAAACGCGTTCTCCACCCGGGCTACGGGCCGTATCAGCACTGTTCGAGCATTCCCTTAAGGTTGCTAAGGTCGTACTCCAGCGCCTTTATGCAGTCCTCCATGCCCTCGAACTCCACGCTCAGCCAGTGGTCGTAGCCCGCGTCCTTCAAAAGCTTCAGGCACCCCGGCACGTTCACCACGCCGTGGCCGATTATGGCGCCGCGCAGGTGATTGCCGCCCGCGGTGCCGAACCAGCCCTGGGGCGGAACGTACTCACCCGCGGCCTTGAAGAAGAAGTCCTTGGCGTGGGCGTGCACCGCCATGGGAGCGGCCACCTTAAGGGCGTCCTCGCCCTTCTCGTCCGCGCACATGAAGTTGCCCATGTCCACCAGCCAGCCGAAGTTGGGGTGCCCGACGGCCTCGATCAGCTTCTTCACACGGCTTGAATGCTGGAAGAAGTAGCCGTGGTTCTCTATCATGGTGTGGATGCCCAGCCCCGCGGCGTACTCGGTGACCCGGCGGTAGCCTTCCGCCACTATGGGCAGCGCCTCCTCTACGGTAAACTGCCTGCCGTCCGCGTCCCTGCCGGCGGTGGAATCGTGGCGCATGCGCTTGGTGTTCAGCCGCGCGGCCACTTCCAGTTCGGTCTTCAGCATATCGACCTGTTTATCCAGCCCGTTCTTCAGGAAATCCGCGCCCACCATGTAGGCGATTATGGGGATGCCCTCGTCACGGGACTGCTTTTCCAGTTCCCCCGCCAGCGCCAGCATCTCCTCGCGGGACTGGCCGCCGCGCACTATCTCCACGCCCTCGTAACCCATCTTCCGGGCGGTGGGGATAACGTCCATCATGTTCATGCGCCCGTCGTTCAGGGCCTGGGAAAAGCTGTAGCTCGATACCGCGATCTTCATATTTTTATTCCTTTCATGTTGTGGGATCGTATTTACTCTCAGTTGCCGGCGGCTTTCGCCTTGACCTGGTGATACCTGCCCAGTATGTAATAATCCACCTTTACGCTCCTTGCGGGGCCGGGGTCGCGGGTGAGCACGGTCACGCTGAGCGTGCCGCTGCCCACGCTCTCTATGTCCGCCGGCCCCACGTTCTGGTAAAGCAGCGCCTCGTCCTCCGGCAGCGGATCTACCGTAAGCGTGACCCACTGGGCGGAAAAGGGTGAATAGCTGATCATCTTCACCGTGACGTCAGCGAAATAGTAGTCGCCTATACTGCCCAGCGCCTCCTCGCCCTTAAGGCGCACGAAGTCCTCCGCGCGGGCGGCGGCAGGGGATATTTTCACGTCGGCTTCGGTCCTGATCACGCTGGTTACGGCGTAAAACGCCACCGCCAGCGCGCACAGAAGCGCGACCGCGAGCAACACTATCGAAAGCTTCTTCATCATTCCTCCATTTGGAGTTAATTATATCACAAACCGCCGTTATTGTCAAAAACGGATATATGGAGTAGAATATAGGAAAACGCACGGAGGAAACACCATGAACATAGCGGTCTACTGCGCATCCCGCCCCGGCAGCGACCCCGCCTTCGCTCGCGACGCCTACGAAGTGGGCAGATGGATAGGCAGCCGCGGGCATACGCTGGTATACGGCGGCTCAAATACCGGGCTGATGGGCCGGGTCGCCTCAGGCTGCCTGGACGCGGGCGGCGAGGTGATAGGCGTGATACCGCAGATAGACGAGATCCTGTCGCGGCAGAACCCCCGCTTGAGCCGCGTCATATTCACAAAGGATATGGCGGACCGGCGCAGCGAGATGATCCGCCTTTCGGACGGCTTTATCGCCCTGCCCGGGGGGCTGGGCACCTTTGACGAAGTGACGGAAGTGCTGAGCCTCAAGAGCCTGGACCTGGTCAGGGGCAAGGTGGCGTTTTTCGACACCCTGGGCTATTACGCGAAACTCAAAGCCGCGTTCGAGAGCATACTCGACAACGGCTTCGGGGAGAAAGCATACTTTTCACAGGTGGGCTTTCTGAAAAGCACGGAAGAACTGGACGGGTTCTTCGGCGAATGACATGCCCGTCTCCCGGGGCGCCCGCGGCGGTTCCTTATCATTGACAAACCCACTTAACCATTGTATAATATTCCCATAAGAGAGAAGTCTCTTAACATTACTAAACTAAGGAGCGACGTTTTCATGAAGAAACTGCTTGCTGTCCTGCTGGCCCTGGTGCTGGCGCTGGGCATGATGTCCATCGCCAACGCGGACGCCATGGATCCCGAAGCACTGTCCGAGCTGCTGTGCGGCGACGACAGCCTGGTGGACCTGATCGAGGAAGCTCAGGCCGAAGGCGAACTGGTAGTGTACGGCTGCGCCGAAGAGGCATATGTGGCGGCTGCCGTGAACCACTTCCATGAGATCACCGGAATAGAGACCAGCTATCAGCGCCTGTCCACCACCCAGGTACAGGGCAAGATCATCGAGGAAAACCACAATCCCTCTGCCGACGTATGGTTCGGCGGCACCAACGATCCCTACAACGAGACCGCCAAGGACGGCTACCTGGTGGCCTATGAAGCCGTCAACGCCAAGAACCTGGTCGGCCCCGCTTTCCGCGATCCCGACGGTTACTGGTACGGCATCTACAAGGGCATCCTGGGCATCATGGTCAACACCAAGGAGCTCGAGCGCATGAACCTTGAAGCCCCCAAGGGCTGGGACGACCTGCTCAAGGAAGAGTACAAGGGCCTGATCTGGTCCTCCAACCCCAACACCGCGGGCACCGCCAAGCTGGTCATCAACACCCTTATCCAGCTCAAGGGCCACGACGACGGCATCGCCTACCTGGTGGCGCTGGACAAGAACATCAGCCAGTACACCAAGAGCGGCAGCGGCCCCAGCAAGAACGTGGGCCCCGGCGAGTGCGTGATCGGCATAGGCTTCCTGCATGACGGCATCACCCAGATCCTGAAGGGCTACACCAACATCAGCCTGGTCATCCCCGAGGAGGGCACCGGCTACGAGATCGGCTCCACCGCCATCTTCGACGGCTGCGCCCACGAGGCTGCCGCCAAGCTGTGGATCGAGTACGCCCTGTCTCCCGAGTGCGTCGAACTGGCCGACGACGTCGAGAGCTACCAGTTCCTGGTGATCAACAACGCCGAGCAGCCCAAGGCCATCGAGCCCTTCGGCCTGGATCCCGACAACGTGATCGACTACGACTTCGCCGACGCGAAGGAGAACACCACCAAGTACCGCGATGAGTTCCTCAACGCCCTGGGCGGCGCTGACGACCGTTTCAAGACCGAATAATTTTTCCTGGACGCGGGGTCGGGGATACGCTCCGGCCCCGCGTTTTTAGCAAAAGAGGCCCGTACCGGGCCTGTATTCCCGCAGCCGTACCGGGAGGACATGCACAATGGCACTGTTTAAACGAGCGGATAAAGGCGATGCCCCCAATGGGGCGCGCACGATGTCTCAGGACGCCAAAAAGGCCAGAAGAAGCTCTCAGGCCAGGTCGCTGGAAAGGAAAAAGTTCTTCCGCGACCCGGTCATGGTGGGGGCCATCATTTTCCTGGTCATCTTTCTGGCCCTGTTTGTGGTCTACCCAATCGCCATGCTGCTGGCGGACTCCGTCACCGCCGACGGACGCATGGACAGGGTCAATGCCTATTACACCGAGAACGTAAAAGACCGGGTAGACGCCTATAACTATGAAAAAAACGACGTGGGGCGCCTGGAGCTGATAAAAAACCGGCTCAAGGAGACCTACGACGCCTCTCTGCAGGCGGCCAAGGACCGGGGCGCCGAAAAACCCCGCGAGGAGCCTGAAGTAAAGGTGCTGCGCGAGGTATACAATAACGCCAACACAGAGTACAAGGACGCCAATTCCGCGTACAAAAAGGCCGTCACGGGAGCGGAGAGCGCCTCCAAGGGCTCCATACTCGAGTTCATAGTGCAAATGTACAAGACCCTGCCCAAGGATGAGGCCGCGGTCCATTCCAAGGCGGCGCTGAAACTGTATTTCGCCTCCGACAACAAAAGGATAAACTTAAGCGCCTTCACGTCCCTCACCAAGGACTTCGGCTTCAAGGACGCCTTCAGGAACACGATGGTCATAGGCCTGCTCACGGGTTTCGGCTCGCTGTTCATAGGTTTCCTGTTCGCCTATGTGGACTGCTACGTAAAGGTGAGGAACCGGGTGCTCAAAAAAATGTTCGACGTGGTGAGCATGCTGCCCGTGGTGTCGCCGCCCTTCGTGCTGAGCCTCAGCATGATGCTCCTGTTCGGCAGGAGCGGCATAATCACCCGCGAGATACTGGGCATATTCGACAGCAACATCTACGGCGTGAAGGGCATAGTGATCGTGCAGACGCTCACTTTCTTCCCCGTGTGCTACCTGATGCTCAAGGGCCTTTTGAACAACATAGACCCCTCCATGGAGGAGGCCGCCCGCGACATGGGCGCCAGCCGCTGGAAGGTGTTCACCACCGTTACGCTGCCCCTCATGCTGCCGGGCCTGGGCAACGCGTTCCTGGTCACGTTCATAGAGTCCGTGGCTGACTTCGCCAACCCCATGATAATCGGCGGTTCCACCGACACACTGGCCACCGCCATCTACCTGCGCATAACAGGCGGCACCTACGACACCCACGGCGCGGCCGCGATGGCCGTGGTGCTGCTGCTCATCACGTTCATACTCTTCATGATCCAGAAGTACGTGCTGGAAGCCAAGAGCGCCGCGACGCTTACCGGCAAGGCCAGCCGGGGCAGGATGCTAATCGAGGACAAGAGCGTCACCCGGCCCCTGTCCGCGCTGTGCATAGCGGTGAGCGTGTTCGTTATCCTCATGTACGTCTGCATCCCCCTGGGCAGCCTGTTCAAGCTCTGGGGCATGGACTACTCCCTGTCCCTGGTGCACTACCGCGACATGTTCAGGGAGAGCGGCTTTAAGGCGTTCAAAGACAGCTTTATACTCTCCATCATCGCCGCCCCCGTCACCGCCCTGTTCTCCATGGTGATAAGCTACCTGGTGGTCAAGAAGAAATTCAAGGCCAAGGGCTTCATCGAGTTCACCAGCATGATCGCCATGGCCGTGCCCGGCACGGTGCTGGGCGTGGGCTTCATAAGGGGCTTCGCCAACGGCATGCTGCGCACCGGCTTCATGCAGGGCATATACGGCACCGGGCTGATACTTATAATCGTGTTCGTGGTGCGCTCCCTGCCCGTGGGTACCCGCAGCGGCATATCGGCGCTCAGGCAGATAGACAAATCCATTGAGGAAAGCGCCTATGACCTGGGCGCGGGCAGCGGAAAGGTGTTCACATCCGTAACGCTGCCGCTTATCAAGGACAGCTTCTTCAGCGGCATCGTCACCACCTTCGTGCGCTCCATCACCGCCATTTCAGCGGTCATACTGCTGGTGACGCCCAAGTACCTGCTGATAACCTGCCGCATCAACGAATACGCGGAGAAGGGCTCCTTCGGCATCGCCTGCGCCTATGCCACCATACTGATAGCGATCGTTTACGCGTCCATACTCATAATGAACCTGGTAATCAAGTACTTCGGCACCAGCCGCGCCGTAAGGGAGGCACAGAAGAATGAACAGTGAGAAAAAAGGCGTGCTTATAGACCACATCTATAAGATCTACCTGGACCCCAAGACCAAAAAGGAGTTCTACGCCGTAAACGACGTCACCCTGGACATAAAACCGGGCAGCTTCGTGACGCTTTTGGGCCCCAGCGGCTGCGGCAAGACCACTACGCTCAGAATGATCGCGGGCTTCGAGAGCCCCGACGCGGGCGAGATATACATCGGCGGCGAGCCGGTGAACGCCCTGACCCCCAACAAGCGGGACACGGCCATGGTGTTCCAGTCCTACGCCCTGTTCCCCCACATGAACATATTCGACAACGTGGCCTACGGCCTCAAGCTGCGCAAGGTGCCCAAGCCCGAGATCCAGAAGCGGGTGTTCGACATGCTCAGGCTGGTGGGCCTGGAAGGCATGGAAAACCGCTACACCAACCAGCTCTCCGGCGGACAGCAGCAAAGGGTCGCCCTGGCCCGCGCGCTTATCGCCGAGCCCGGCGTGCTGCTGTTCGACGAGCCGCTGTCCAACCTGGACGCCAAACTGCGCGTACAGATGCGCACGGAGATCCGCCGGATCCAGCAGCAGCTG
>JAGCIC010000011.1 GCA_017648805.1 Clostridia bacterium | reverse complement strand
TGCGCCGCGAGTCCGGCCTGGAGGGGATCGTGTGCAAGCTGGGCACCTTGGACATGTACGGCAACGAGGTCGACCCCTTCAGGACCTACGACGGCATAAGCGACGGCACGCTCTCAAGCTGGAAGGGCCTGTTTTCCGGCGCGACCAACCTGCCCAACAAATACGGCGCGGGCTACGGCACCTGCAACGACGGGGACCCGAAGGACGGCTACCCCAGGTACATAGGCGAGGGCGCGTACTACCTGCCCGGCGGCGCGGTCTACCTGCCCGGGGAATACAGGGTGGTGAAGATCAAGGGCAGCAGGCTTTTGAGCGACTGCTTCGGCGGCAAGGTGCTCTCGTACAACAACGGCACCTATTACATACAAGACCTGCACGCGGAGGGGGACAGCTTCGAGTACGCCGATGAGATCCGTACCGATACGGGCCGGGACATCGACCGCCTGCGCGCGAAGTTCAGTTACTGCCCCTGGGTGCGCATGATGCCAAACAACCTGTTCTACCACGACCACGCGTACTACAACATAGACATGGAGCGCGTGATAGAGATCGAGCCCTATTCCTCCCTTAAGATGGACGGCTCCGTGTTCAACGACGGCTACGCGCTGATACTCATAGCCGGCGCGGACGGCAACACCTACGTGACCGTGATAGACGAAAGGGGCGAGGTGCAGTTCGAGCCCTTCCGCGCGGTCAGGACCTCCTCCCAGGTGTCGGACGGGTACTTCGTGGCGCAGACGGACGCCGAATGCGCCGTGTACGACGTTAAGGGCAACCACGTGCGCCGCCTCTGCGCCGCGAGCGAGGCGAGCTACATCCGGGTGATCTCCGGCGGGCACGTGACGATATACGGAATGAGCGGGAGCCGCGCGTTCGACAGGATATACTCCCTCGAACCCTGAAGGCAGAAAGGCGGGAAAGCGAATGAATGAGACCGTACGCGCTTCAGGCGCGCAGATAAAAGAGAAGGCGGCGCTCGCGCGGGAGCGCATAACTTCCGTGCACCTGCGCCCCATAGGCAACAGCCCCGGCAACGTGTTTCTGATCTCCACCGCCTACCCGGGGGTGTGGATGGAGCACGCCTTCGACGCGCTGTGCTGGGCACAGATCCAGGGCACGGAAGAGGCCAAAAAGGTGGCCGAAGCCCAGATGCTTCTGTTCATAATCAACCGCCAGACGGACGGGCACCTGCCATACAAGGTGATCGACCTGTCCATCGCGGGCCCCCAGTGGCAGAAGGACACCCCCAACGGCTACGGCCAGATTCAGGAGTGCGTGTCCTTCGGGCGGCTGTGCTTCGAGACCTGGCTGCTGACGGGCAACAGAGAGTTCCTTAAGGAAGCCTACGCCGCCCTGAAAGGCTGGGACGAGTGGCTGGTGAACAACCGCATGACGCTTGGGCGCGGGCTTATAGAGACCTTCTGCGTGTACGACACGGGCCACGACAACTCCGCCCGCTTTTCAGACATCCCCAACGGCTGTCCCGACCGCCAGGGCAAAACCTACGCGGACCGGCCCGCCCTGCCCATCGTGTCCCCGGACATGAACGCCGTGTTCTTCGGGGACCGCATGGCGCTCAGTGACATGGCGGGCGCGCTGGGGCTGGAAACGGAAAAGCAGGCGTGGATAAACAAGGCAAACGAAGTGCGCGACGCCATGTTCTGCCAGCTTTACGACAAAGACGACGACTTTTTCTACGACATCGACCGCGCGGGGCAGATGCGCAGGATCAAGACCATCGCCATCTCCAACGTGTTCACCGAAAAGCTGCTCACGCAGGCGGAGTTCGACCGCATCTACGAGCGCTACATGCTCTCACCCGACGAGTTCGGCACTCCTTATCCCTTCCCCGCGGTGGCATTGAGCGACTCCCGCGGCAGGGAGCACGCCCCCAAGAACTGCTGGGGCTATTATTCCCAGGCCCTGACCGCCCTGCGCGCCCAGCGCTGGATGGACTTTTACGGGCGCGGCAGCGACTACGACAGGCTGCTGGACAAGTGGATGCACGTGATCGCGGCGCAGGAGGGCCCCGCCCTGTTCACCCAGGAGCTGGATCCCGTAACGGGTGTGCCCACGGACTGCTCCCGCTGGTACTCCAGCGCCATGCTCACCTACCTTTACGCCGTAAAGCGCCTGAAGGCGGAATAGACCGGAATATAAAACGCGCCTCCGCGTCATCGCGGAGGCGTTTTTGCGCCGTTCTGCCTTTTTATTCCTTTTCCGGCAGGGACGTGAGCCGGTTTTCCGCCCCTTTCGCGGGGATGTAACCGTACACGCAGTTGAAGCGTCTGCCGCCCAGCACGGCGGCCTTTATCCTTTGGGCGAAGGCGGTCGTGCAGACGGCGGAAGCCAGGTTTTCCCTTTTCGTGTCGACCCGGAACACCGACGAAAGCAGCAGGTCGGACGGCTCGGAGTACACGGGCGTAAACTCTTGGGCGAACCTGAGTATGTTGCTGTCTTCGGGCAGGAAGGCTTTGAGCTCCGGGTCCAGCAGCCAGGAAAAGCATACGAACGCCTTGAAACGGCAGTTTGGAAAATGCTCGCCGAAGAACGCTTCCGCCCGGGCTATGGACAGGGCGCACTCCTCCCATATAAGCTTCCCGCCCCGCGGGATGTGGATCTCGATCACGCTGTCCCCCGCTTTTATGCCGAGCGCGGGGATGTCTTTCATGGCGGAAGAAAGCGCGAACTGCAGCCGCCCCAGTTTGAACAGCCTTTGCGTAAGGTGGAGGCTCAGCCACTTGAGCCCGAACAGGCACAGTTTTCCCTTCGCTTGTGTCCAGTCCTCCGCGAGGATCACGATGTCCTTAAGCGTGTCCGGCGTGACCTCTTCGGGTATGCCCGTATTCCGGGCGTTCTTTGCGGCGCTTTCGCAGAAGTACAGGTAATAAATCAGGTTTTTGATGCCGTCTTTGCAGCCCTTGTCGTAGGTCTCAAGCGCCGCTTCGGGCGGCACGGTCACCTCTTCGAGCGCGCGGAAAAACTCCCCGTCGTAACTTTCGGGGAAACCCAGCTTATCGTACCAGCGCCGTATGACGGACTGTGTGTTCCCGCTCACGAGATCACCTTCCCAAAACCGAAAAAGCCGGGATGCCCCGGCTTATTTCCTCTCAAACTTATGCGCGGGCAGGTATTTGTACACCTGCCTGGTGTATTCGGCGAACTGGGGATACTTGGACGCGGAGATCTTTTCCCCCAGGGCGGAGCTGCCCATGAACAAAAGCACCAGCAGCAGCGCGCCCAGCATGGTGGGGTGGAAGATGCCGTTTGCCGCGCCCGCGCCCACGGCGAAAAAGTACAGGCTCGCCCACACGCCCATCTCCCCAAGGTAGTTGGGGTGGCGCATGCGCGCCCAGGGTCCGGCGGTGTCAAAGCCCAGGTCGTATGGGCGTGGCAGCTCGCTGAGCTGTTTTCCCTCATTTAAAAGCCGCTGCTTTTCGGAGTGGAACTTCCACTGGAACTCGTCCGCCGCGGTCTCAAGCGCCAGGAAGCCCAGGGCGAACGCCGCCGCGAGTATGTCCACGGTGCCTATCGGCGCATTCGAGCCCATGCACGCCAGCGCGGGCAGGCAGATCAGCAGCACCAGGAAGTTCTGGTACACGCTTATAAAGCACAGGTCGAAGGCGGTCCAGGCGAGGGGCAGTTTGAAGGCGGGGGACGACTTGACTATCTTCCAGCGGTAGTCCTCGTTGCCCTCCCAGAAGCGCAGGCTGTAAGCGCCCTTTCTGGCGAAATTAACCGTGAGGCGGACGCCCCAGGCGGTGACTATCAGCGCGAACAGGGTAAGCCGCGCGCCGAAACCGCCCTTTATCGCGATTACCCAGCTGTAAACTATGGGCAGCAGGCTCCACAGCTTGTCCATCTGGGAATAGTTTTTGGTTATCTCGCCCGTGATAAAGCAGTACAGCATGCTGATGACGCAGATCACGGTCAGCACGTCCAGCGTGTTTTTCTGAAGCGGGGTGAGGCTGAATTCGGAAAGGCAGATGCACGCGACGATCAGCGCGACGACGATAGCGGCGGAAAAAACGGTGGCAAGTATGGGTTTTCTGGTCATGTGTGTTCTCTTTTCTGTGTGTTGTTGTATATTACTCCTGCCTGTGCAGGCTTTTTTCGGCGGAGAAGCCCTCGGGATAGCGCTTTTTGAGCTTTTCGATGTTGTGCTCCAGCACTTCCTCCAGCGTCAGCCCCAGCGCGTGGGAGGTGAGCGCCAGGTACCACGCCACGTCACCCAGCTCGTCCTTGAGCTTGTCCGCGTCCAGGGGATGGGAGTGGAACAGGTGCTTTTTGACTATGTCTATCACCTCGCCCGCCTCGCCGCACAGGCCCATAACGCCGTTTTCCAGCTTCTGGACGGGGGTGAGGCTCTTGTTGGCGGTGGTGAGCGCCAGCGCCTGGTATTCGTTGATGGTCATAACGTCTCCTTTAATTTAGCTAATAGCTGCCAGCT
>JAGCIC010000116.1 GCA_017648805.1 Clostridia bacterium | reverse complement strand
TGTAGTGCTCACCGGCCTGTCCGTGGCCGAAGCCTATTACTACGGCGACAAGGGCAAGTTCGTCAACCTGAAAGAGTATTTTGACGAAGGCCTGATGGTTCAGTGCGACAGCGCCGTGGAGCGCTTTCCCAGCTGGAACCTGATCACCAACATCACCAACTCCGACGGCTCCGTTTACGCGGTACCGAAGATCCAGGTTTCTCCCCAGAACGAGACCAAGTATAAGCTCTGGGTAAACAAGACTTACCTGGACAACCTGGGCCTTGAGATGCCCACCACCACCGACGAACTGTATGACGTGCTGGTAGCCATCCGCGACAACGACGCCAACGGCGACGGCGATGCCACCGACGAGATCCCGCTGCTGGGCTCTCCCACCTCCTGGGGCTCCAACCCCGTGAAGTTCCTGACCAACGCGTTCGTGGCCGAGGACGACCGCGACATGTGGCTGATCAATGACGGCCACGTCGAGGCTTCCTACACTCAGGACGCGTGGTTCGACGCGGTCGAATACCTGAAGAAGCTGGCTGACGAGAAGCTGCTGGTTCCCGAATCGTTCACCTACGGCCGTCCCGAAGTCAAGGCTGTTGCCGGCACCGCGGGCAACAAGGTCGGCATGATCTTCGACTCCTCCCTGGGCTTCTTCGGCAGCGATACCGAGGAACTGGTCGAGGCGAGGCTGCGCTACTGGCCCGCCGAGCCGCTGACCGGCCCCGACGGAGTGAAGCTGGTTTCCTATAACCAGTCCGCCACCAGCCCCCTGTGGTTCGTGACCAGCTACTGCAAGAACCCCGAACTGGCCGCCCGTGTGGGCGACTGCATGTTCTGCGAAGAAGCTTACATGCTGGGCCGCTTCGGCGTTGAAGGCGTGAACTGGATCAAGACCGAGGATTACCTGGCCAAGCATCCCACCGCGGAGATCTCCACCAGTCTGGAAGGCTATGAGCCCACCTACGTGTCCGAAGACAGCCACATGGGTGAGATCGTCAACGTGTTCCTGACCGCTCAGAACGTGAACTGGTTCGACCAGATGCCCACCTTCTCCGGCGTGTCCGACTATCACGGCGGATTCATCAGCAAGTATGAAGACGGATACGAGATCAACGCCGAGAACAGCGGCGGCGTGCGTCAGAACAGCATCACCGGTGTGTACCAGCAGTTCGTGCCCGGCCTGGGCCTCTACTGCCCGAACCTGAACTTCACCAACGAGGAATTGGAAGAGATCAGCAAGATCCGCGCCGACATCAAGAGCTTCGTGAACGAGCAGCGCACCAACTACATCCTGGGCCGTGAATCCTATCTTTCCGATAAGGACGCGTTCCTGGCTGAGCTGGAAAAGATCGGCCTGAGCAAACTGCTCGAGGTCGCCGATGCTGCTTACCAGAGGCAGTACGTAGACTAAAATTACCTAAACGCATGGCGGGGGAAGTACTTCCCCCGCTTTTTTGACCCGTACGGGCAGTCCCGGTTCCGTTTCGGAGCCGGGACTGCTGTTTATGGACACAAAGCAGCCAATATGTCGAGAATGATGCAGCACAAGCATGTTTTGTCCGGGATACCGGCAGTTCATCCGCTTAATAGAGCCAAACAAATCTGAAGGATTCTTAAATCGTATTGTGTATCGGCGTTTTTTCAGGTATTATGCAGTGTGAGAGAAGGTCGGAACGGGCCTTGATGCGCGGTTGTACGGATAAACGCGTCCAAACAAGTTTGAGGAGATACGCACATGAAGGAAGACAGCGATTCCCTGCGTCAGCCCGAGGAAAAGCGGGAAAAAACGAAGCAGGAGATAAAGGCCGCGAAAGCCCTGGCGGCAAAGCAGGAGAAGGCGAGAAAGGCCAAACGCAGGCGCAAGAGATTTAAGCGGTTTATCATATTTGTGCTGATACTGGCCGTACTGGGCGTCGCCGGCTACGCGGTGATACAGAAGCTGAAAAGCGAGTACACCGTGAACTATCAGGCCTACACCGCCGCCACGGGCACCATCTCGAATTCGCTGTCCTTCAGCGGCACTCTGCAGGCGGTAAACAATACCACCTATACCGCAGCTTCCGACGGCACGGTGCGCGCGCTTTACGCGGAAAAAGGGGAGGACGTAAAGGAAGGCGACGTGCTTTTGCGCTTTGCCACGGGCAAGACACTGACCGCGGATTTCGACGGCAGGATAAACCAGTTGAACGTGAGCGAAGGCGACGATGTAAAGGAAGGCGATACCTTGCTGCAGCTGGTCGACTTCGGGCGCATGAGGGTGTCCATCCGAGTGGACGAGTATGACATCTCCGACGTGCAGGTGGGCGACGAGTGCCGCGTGACCACAACCGCAACGGAGGACACGTTCACTTCCGTGATAGAGGACATCAACTATGTTTCCTCCTCATCGGGGTCGGTGGCGTACTACACCGCCACCGCTTATGTGGACGTGAAAGACGGCGTATACCCCGGCATGCAGGTGACC
Source organism: Clostridia bacterium (assembly GCA_017648805.1). The sequence goes on along the minus strand of JAGCIC010000116.1, from coordinate 6,026 downwards.
GTTAATATCCCCCAGGACGAGGCCACAAACGTGGTCATACTCAAGGAGGATGCGCTCTCGTTCGACCGGACCAACCAGGCGTTCGTATACATGCTGGCGGATGACGGGGCGCTGGAGACGGTATATGTCAAGACCGGTGTGAGCAACGGCAATTACGTTGAAATAAAGCAGGGTCTGAAAAGCGGCGACACCGTGTACGCCGAAGTCAGGACGGAGGAGACCGGTACCGGAGGCCTTCTGTCCTCCCTGTTCGGGCGCACGAATATAATGGGCGGAAACCGGCAGAACACCAACCGTACCACAAGCCAGTCGGGCCGCAGCGGTTCCGGCAGCTGGACGGGCGGTTTCCCGGGCGGTGGCAGATAATGGCGGAAAAGACTTTTTTCCGGATGCGCCTGATAAACAAGTTCTACCCCATGGGCGACGAGAAGCTGCACGTGCTCAGGGACGTGAACCTGGACATTTCGCCGGGCGAGTATCTGTCCGTATTGGGGCCTTCCGGCAGCGGCAAAAGCACGCTGATGAACATAATCGGCTGCCTGGACGTGGCTTCCTCGGGCAGCTATACCCTGGAGGGGGACGAGATCGACCTGCTGGAAGAGGATGAGCTGGCGCACATCCGCTCGAAGAAGATAGGTTTCATATTCCAGAATTCTCAGCTGCTGCCCCGGCTGACCGCCCGCAAGAACGTGGAGCTGCCCCTGATCTACGCGGGCGTCGCGCCGGGAAAGCGCAGAGAGCGGGCGGAGAGCATACTCGAAAGGGTAGGGCTCAGCGACCGCATGGATCATTATCCCAACCAGCTTTCCGGAGGACAGCAGCAGCGCGTGGCCATCGCCAGGGCGCTGGTGACCGGACCGACCCTGCTTCTGGCGGACGAGCCCACCGGGGCGCTGGACCAGAAGACCGGGCGGCAGATAATGCATTTGTTCAGGGAACTGAACGAAGAGGGCCATACCATAATAATGATCACCCACGACATGAACATAGCCGCGTTCGCCCGTAGGGTGGTACACATAATCGACGGCGAGCTCACGGAGGCGGAAGGAGGGACAGGCAGTGCTGGTAATGCTTAAAGAATGCGTGGTCATGTCCCTGAGCAACATACTCAGCAACAAGCTGCGTTCCTTCCTGACCGTGCTGGGCATACTTATTGGCGTGTCGGCGGTCATAGCCCTGATAACCACGGTATCCAGCTTTTCCGGCACCCTGTCCAGCTCCTTCGTGAGCATGGGCGCGGGCACGCTCTCGGTATCCGTGTCGGGCAGCGACCTTAAAAGCGGCCTGAATGCTGAGGACCTGACCGGGCTGACGGCGCTTAAGGAGGTAGACGGGGTCACGCCCAACGTGTCCCTGCGCTCCAGGGTGTCCAGGGGCGGCACGTACAAGACCAATGTGTCCGTATCGGGCAAAAACCACTACTTTTTCTACCGCACTGACGGCGCGGTGACGAGGGGGCGGCCGGTTCATCCCACGGATGAGGAAAATATGACCTTCGTGTGCCTGATAACCCAGGACATGGTTTCCGAGCTGTTCTTCGGCGTGGATCCGTTAGGGGAGACCATGTACGTGGACGGCATACCTTTTACGGTGATAGGCATACTGTCCGATACTGCGCAGTCCAACGTCATGGGCGTTATGAGCGGCAGCGCGAATATCATCATCCCATACACTACGGCGCTCAAGATGAACAATTCCAGCGACGTGACCTCCCTGACCGTGTACCTGAGTGAAGGCACGGATTCCAAGACCGCTTCGGCGGCGATAGAGGAAACCATGGACGCCATGTTCAGCTACGAGGACGACTGCTTTACCGTGACCGCCATGAGCAGCATAGAAGATACCATGAACACCATGCTCTCCATGGTCAGCTCGCTCCTGGCGGGGATCGCCTCGATAGCGCTGATAGTGGGAGGCATAGGCATAATGAACATGATGCTCACCACGGTGACCGAGCGCACCGTGGAGATAGGCCTCAAAAAGGCGCTGGGCGCCATGCCATGGCAGATACAGCTGCAGTTTCTTATAGAGTCCTTCCTTCTGAGCATGATAGGCGGCATAATCGGCGTGATAACGGGCGTGCTGCTCTCCATGACCCTGTGCCGGGTGATGGAGACGGGCTTCTCGTTATCGGGCGGCGCGATAGCCCTGGGAGTGGGCTTCTCGGCGGCGGTAGGCATAGTGTTCGGCTGGGTGCCCGCCCGCAAGGCCAGCAAACTTAACCCCATAGACGCGCTTCGAGCGGCGTAAGATATAAGGCGGAGGTAATCGTATTATGAAAAAAGTGATTGGAGCGGTCATCGCGCTGCTGCTGTGCCTGCTGCCGGCGTGCGCGGTGGGAAAAGGCGTGTATATAAGCGGCACGGTGGTGAACACGGATCCCATACAGATTAATTCCGCTTACGGCGGCAGGGTGGAAAGCGTATCCGCCTTCACGGGAGACTACGTGAACGAGGGGGACGAGCTGGCTTCCCTGGCGGGCACCAAAGTGTACGCACTGCAGGACGGCACCGTACACCTGTTCGCCGGGGCGGGGGACAGCGCGGACGCTGCCTGCGAGACTTTCGGCGCGGTGGCGTACATTGAAGCCGCAAGCCCGATCAGCATCTCCGCGTCCACGCAGTATGCCTATGAGAGCGAGGAGAACAAGATAATCCATCCGGGCGAAAGCGTGTATGTGCGCGCGATAAACAACATAAAGCACGTGGGCGTGGGCTATGTGACCGGCGTATCCGGCACGAATTACACGGTGCAGCTCACGGAAGGCAGCTTTACCGCTAAAGAAGCGGTGTTCATATACCGTGACGCGGGCTACACCTACAACTCCCGCATAGGCAGGGGCACCGCCGCCCGCCTGGACCCCGTGGCGTACACGGCGGAAGGCGTGGTTTCCAGGCTGTTCGCGGAAGAAGGCACCGAAGTCAGAAAGGGCGACGCGCTGTTTGAGACGCTGTCGGGCGCTTACGCGGGCGCTAACGCGCAGCCCGGAAAAGTGACAGCTCCCGCGGCCGGAGTGGTGTACTCTATGGAACTCATACGCGGCGCCTCGGTGGCGGAGGGCGACCAGCTGGCGGTCATATATCCGGACGAGTGCCTGCGGATACAGGCGAACGTGACCGAGGCGGACCTGGCATATTTTGCCAAGGGAACGAAGGTCACCGTGGAACTGATCAATTACGGCGACGGCAGGACGAGTATAAACGGAACTGTCGAAAAGGTCTCCCGCGCGGGCAGCGAGGGCGAATCGGATTCGGACGGAGCGAACTATTCCGTGCTGGTGATACCCGACAGCATCGACGGCCTGTACTACGGCATGGCGGCGCTGGTCTGCCCGGCGGAATAGATATTCGCCCGACTGCCCCGATCCTTCTTTCGGACCGGGGCGGTTTTGTTTTATGAATAAGCTGCCGAAGAGGCTTCCTGCATGGGCAAAGAATGTGGTATAATGACGGCATAACGAAAAAGGAGAGGGCAAGGTGGACAGACTGATCATCCGGGGCGGAACGGTAGTTGACGGCACGGGCAGGCCGGGCTTTTCAGCGGACGTGGAGATAAAGGGCGGCATCATAACTGCCGTAGATAAGGACCTGCCCGCCGGAGCGGCAGACAAAGTGCTGGACGCGGAAGGCTTCGTCGTGGCGCCCGGCTTTATAGATGCCCATGCCCATTCAGACACCATGTTCCTTAAGGATGACAGCGGCGCTTCAAAGCTGTTCCAGGGCATCACCACGGAGATATCAGGCAACTGCGGATCCAGTCCGTTCCCGTATCCGGATGCGGGGAAAGACGATGATGGCTGGCGCTGCGCATCTTTTGTGGAGTTTCTGCGGCGATTTGACAGGGAGCAGCGCCGCATGGCGGTCAACCAGGCGATGCTGGTGGGCCACGGGAGCCTGAGAGAGAGCATGATGGGCGCGGAAGACCGGGCGCCCGCACAGGGGGAACTGGAGCGCATGAGTCAGCTGCTGTCTTCAGACCTTGAGCGGGGCGCCTGGGGGCTGTCCCTGGGGCTGGAATACGCTCCAGGGTGCTTTGCCGACACCCGGGAACTGGGCTTTCTGGCAAAAACCGTCAGGGAGTTTGACGGGATCGTTACCTGCCACATGCGCAGCGAAGGGCTGCATATAGACGAGGCGATAGATGAGCTGGCGGCTGTGGGCAGGATGTCCGGCGCGCACGTGCACATATCCCACCTGAAGCTGGACAATCACCGGGTGCACGGAAGGGCGCCGGAAGTGTGGGAACGCATAGAGAATATCCGCAAAGACGGCGTAAATATGACCGCGGACGTGTATCCATACACCGCGTCCAGCACAACGCTCACCATACGCTGCCCCAGATGGAGTCTGGACGGGGGAGACGCTGCCCTGCTTAAAAGGCTGAGCGGTCCGCGCAGGCAGGAGATAGTTGAGGGCATACGCTGTCATTACCCTGACGCTGCCCGGGCTGAGACCTGCCTTTTCAGCGACGACGGCGGCTACTGGCCGGAGATAGTGGGAAAGACGCTGAGGGAAGTGGCGGAAAACTATTTTGGCATACGGGATTACGCGGAGGCCGCGGCGCAGGTGATCGAGAGGACGCGGGCGCAAGCATGGTGCGTGTTCTTCGTTATGAGCGGTGAGGATATGCTGTATTTCCTTTCCCGTGACGTGAGCGTGGGCTCCGACGGGCGCGCCATGTCCGCGGATCCCGCGAAGGTCGGAAGCAAGCCCCATCCGCGCTCGTACGGCGCGGTAGCGGTGTTTTTAAGACTCGCGAGGGAAAAGCGTCTCTGCACCGTGGAGGAAGCCGTGAACCGGGTGACGCTCAAAACGGCCCTGTGCTTCGGCATGATGGACAGGGGAGTGATCGCCGCGGGAAAGGCCGCGGACATCACGGTATTCGATCCGGAAACCATAGCGCCCCGGGCGACGTATCTTGACCCCGTGCGCACGGCTCAGGGAGTCAGGCACGTGGTGATAAACGGGGGCGTGGCGCTGGAGGACTTTGCCCAGACAGACCGGCGCGCGGGCAGGTTCCTGTTAAAACCGCGCGGCTAAAGGACTTAGGGCGATAAAAAAGGCGGGGGAATTTCCCCCGCCTTTTGGCATATGCGGTTTTTTCTATTCCAGGAAGCTCTGCGGCAATTCGCCCGTCAGGGTGATAATGGTGACCCGGGGCGGGTTGTTAAGCCTGCCCGACAGCACGGTACGGGAGTTGTTGCCCAGTCCCTGGGTGGTGTAGACCTGTATACCGTCCACGCTGCGCAGCCCCTGCACGTATTTTTCGGAGGGGAACCAGCCGTAGCGGGGCAGGATGTTGGTGTCCGCGTAGAGCGTGCCGATAAGGGGCAGTTTCCACTCGCCGCCGCAGTAATGGCCTGCCAGCACCAGGTCGGGAGCGGAGAAGAAGCGTTTCTTTTCCGCCTCGGTCATGGCTTCCTGCGCCCGGGTGAGCTGGGAATCTCCCGGCACCTCGTGGGAGAGCATTATGATTATATCGTCCTCGCTGATCTCGGGGATCAGGTCGTGGGACTTGTAGAGTATGTTCCTTCTGTAAGTGGTGAGCGGCAGCGCCCGGCGGGACACGGACACGCCTTCCAGGAAGCTTTCGTTCACCTGCTCCAGTTCGCTTTTGTAGTCGTCCAGCGCCTTGTACAGATCCAGGTTCAGAAACGTGTCCGGCATGAGCCACAGCGAGGAGGAGCCGCGGGTGAGCTTTACGGGGATGTCCATATAGGTGCAGCCCAGTTCCATCGCTTCCAGCACCCAGTCGGCAAGCACCATCTCGTTCAGCGTAAGGGAACCGTTGCTCTCGCGGGGCTCGTCAAGCACGGGGTCGGGATCGCTGTCGCCGGCGATAAAATACATGGGCCTGCGACCGTCCAGCTGGTTTATTAAAGAATAGAAGGGCTGGGTGTTGCCGCCGGAGCCCACCATATCCCCCAGAAACACCACGCAGTTGTAGCTTTCGCTGCCCAGGCGGCGCATGAGGGTGGACTGGTCCTGGCCGAAGGAGCGCCCGTTCAGGTCGCTGATGACGAGTAT
>JAGCIC010000115.1 GCA_017648805.1 Clostridia bacterium | reverse complement strand
GAGCCTGTTCAACGCCATAAGCGCGCTGGTCAATCCCGGCGACGAAGTGCTGCTGCCCGCACCCTGCTGGGTGAGCTATCCGGAAATGATACGCGCCTGCGGCGGCGTGCCCGTGTGGGTGAAAGGGCGCAGCGAGGACGACTTCATCCCTTCGGCGAATTACATAGAACAGTATGTGAACGAAAAGACCAAGGCGATAATACTGAATTCCCCCTGCAACCCCACGGGCGCCGTGTGGGACTTAAGGCAGCTCACCGCTCTGGCGGATCTGGCCGTGAGGCGGGGCTTTTACGTGATATCGGACGAGATATACGAAAAACTGGTGTATGACGGCGCCAGGCACATCTCCATCGCCGCGCTTGGTGAGGACATCAGAAAGCAGACCATAGTGATAAACGGCCTGAGCAAATCCTACGCAATGACGGGCTGGCGGGTCGGCTATGCCGCGGCTCCACTGGAGATAGTCAAGGCCATGACCGCCTTCCAGAGCCACACCACGTCCAACTGCAACTCCATCGCCCAGCATGCCGCCGCCGTGGCGCTCACCAACGGTGAGAAATTCATGCGGGAAAGCTATGTGGAGTTCGACTTCCGGCGCAGGCTCATGCACGAGGCCTTAAGCGCCATACCGGGCCTGTCCTGCCGGCTGCCCAAAGGCGCGTTCTACATGATGCTGGATATCTCGGGCTGTATAGGCAAGCACGTGAACGGGGAAGAGATCACCGGCAGCGAGTCGTTTGCCCGTCTGCTCCTGGAAGACAAGCGGGTGGCTGCGGTGCCCGCAAAAGCGTTCGGGGACGACAACTACCTGCGCCTGAGCTACGCGGTAAAACGCGAGAAGATAGTGGAAGGCGCGAAGCGGATAGGGGAATTCGTGGCTGAACTCAAGTAATAAAGCGATCAAAGAAGGTTGCTCTTCCGGCATCGTCAACGGGTGCCAGAAACGGGACGGAACGCGATATAACGCGCTCCGTCCCCATTTTTTACAGAAATGGAACATATTGCGCGGAAAAACTGCTTGACATGTTAGCGGCAGATAACTATAATAATCATACGTTAGCAGCAACTAACATTTGCGGGCCGCGCGTACGGTACGGCGGCCGCGAAAGGAGGGAGCGTATGATGCCGCTGACATTGGCCCAGACGGGCGAGGAGCAGATCATCCGGAAGGTGGGCGGCTCGCAGGAGCTTAAGCAGCACCTGGGAGATATGGGATTTGTGCCCGGGGGGAGCGTCACGGTGGTCAGCGCCATCGGGGGGAACGTGATCGTCAGGGTCAAGGAATCCCGCATAGCCATCAGCAAGGAAATGGCGCAGAAGATCATGATTTGAGAAGAGGGGGAAGCACGATGACAACAAATCTAAGGGAAGTGAAGGTCGGGCAGACCTGCACGGTCAAAAAGCTGCACGGCGAAGGCGCGGTGAAGCGGCGGATAATGGACATGGGGATCACCAAAGGCGTCGAGGTATATGTCCGTAAAGTGGCGCCGCTGGGAGACCCCATGGAACTGACTGTCCGCGGATACGAGCTGAGCCTGCGCAAAGCCGATGCGGAAATGGTCGAGGTGGAACTGTAAGCCTTTTTTATTTCACACAAGTTAGCGAAAGCTAACGAAAAGGAGAGAATATAATGGAAATCAAGATCGCTCTGGCAGGCAACCCCAACAGCGGAAAGACCACGCTGTTCAATGCTCTGACCGGTTCCAACCAGTACGTGGGCAACTGGCCCGGCGTCACGGTGGAGAAGAAGGAAGGCAAGCTGAAAAAGCACCCGGACGTGACCGTTATCGACCTGCCCGGCATATATTCCCTGTCGCCGTACACGCTGGAAGAGGTGGTGGCGCGGAACTACCTGACCGACAACCGCCCCGACGCGATACTCAACATAGTGGACGGCACCAACCTGGAGCGCAACCTCTACCTGACCACCCAGCTCACCGAGCTGGGCATACCGGTGGTGGTGGCCGTGAACATGATGGACCTGGTAAGGAAAAACGGAGACAGCATCAACATAAAAGAGCTGTCCAGGCAGCTGGGATGCCGGGTGCTGGAGATATCCGCCTTAAAGGGCGACGGCGTAAAGGAAGCCGCCGAAGCCGCCGTGGAAGCGGCGAAGGGCAGCAGGACCGTGCCGCAGCACAAGTTTTCCGGCCCGGTGGACCATGCGCTGGCCCACATCGAGGAAGCAGCGCTGCACGGCCTGCCCGAAGAGCAGCAGCGCTGGTACGCGGTCAAGATATTCGAGCGGGACGAAAAAGTGCTTGAGAAGCTGAATATCGACAGGGACGTGATGGCGCATATCGAAAAGGACATCGCGGCGGCGGAAAAGGAACTGGACGACGACGCCGAGAGCATCATAACCAACGAGCGCTATGTGTACATAGGGCAGATGCTCAAGGGGATATATAAAAAGAAAGGCGCCCGCCTTCTGAGCTCTTCCGACAGGATTGACAGGATCGTGACCAACCGCATACTGGCGCTGCCCATATTCGCGGCGATAATGTACCTGGTGTACGCTCTGTCCATGGGCACTCCCATAGGCGACGGCGGCATCTCCATAGGCACTTTCCTGACCGACTGGACCAATGACGTGTTCGGCGGAGCCTGGCTGGTGGAAGGCTCCCGCTCCCTGCTGGAAGGCTGGGGCGTAGCGGGCTGGCTGGTGGGCCTGGTCTCCGACGGCATCTGTGCGGGCGTAGGCGCGGTGCTGGGCTTCGTGCCCCAGATGCTGGTGCTGTTCCTGCTGCTGGCAATACTTGAAGACTGCGGATACATGGCGCGCATCGCGTTCATAATGGACCGTATCTTCCGCAAGTTCGGCTTAAGCGGCAAAAGCTTCATACCCATGCTGGTGGGCACCGGCTGCGGCGTTCCCGGCGTTATGGCTTCCCGCACGATAGAGAACGAGCGCGACCGGCGCATGACTATCATGACCACCTGCTTTATCCCCTGCGGCGCCAAAATGCCAATTATCGGGCTTATCGCCGGCGCGCTGTTCGGAGGCAGCACCTGGATCGCCGTGAGCGCGTACTTTATCGGCGTGGGCGCCATCATAGTCTCCGGAGTCATGCTCAAAAAGACCAGGCTGTTCGCGGGAGACCCCGCGCCCTTCGTAATGGAACTGCCCGCTTACCACGCCCCCAGTATCGGCAACGTGCTGCGCAGCATGTGGGAGAGGGGCTGGAGCTTCATCAAGCGCGCGGGCACCGTGATACTCCTGAGCTCCGTGATCATCTGGGCGCTCAGCAGCCTGGGCAGCGTGAACGGACGTTTCGGCATGGTGGACGAGCTGTACGGTGACGAGGACCTGGTCACCGGGGAGTATGTCGAACAGGTGGCGGACCGCATGGGCATCGAGCCTGACGAGGTCACGCCTATGGACGACTCCATCCTGGCGGGCGTGGGCAATTCGGTGAGCTTTGTGTTCAAGCCCCTGGGCTTTGGCAGCTGGAGGCCCACCGTGGCTACCGTTACGGGCCTGGTGGCAAAGGAAGAGGTCGTAAGTACCTTCGGCGTACTGTATAACTACGACGACCGGGACGGAGAGGAAGAACTGGAGGATAACGGCGACCAGATCTGGGAAAACGTCAGCGCGGATTTCGGCGCCTTCTCCGGCGGACACGGCCGTCTGGCAGCGTTCGCGTTCATGCTGTTCAACCTGCTGTGCGCCCCCTGCTTCGCGGCCATGGGCGCCATAAAGCGGGAAATGAACAACGCCAAATGGACCTGCTTCGCCATAGGTTATATGTGCGTGTTCGCCTACGTGACCGCGCTGATCGTTTATCAGCTGGGCCTGGTATTCGCGGGCGGCATACAGACCGTGGGCCTGATATCAGCCCTGGCGCTGCTTGCCTTCCTGCTGTACATGTTGTTC
>JAGCIC010000114.1 GCA_017648805.1 Clostridia bacterium | reverse complement strand
AATGGGAAAAAAGTATTCTGACAGCTTCAAGCTCATCGAGCGCGGCAGGCTGTATGACCCCGAAGAGGCCGTGACTCTCGTAAAGCAGACCTCCAAGGCCAAGTTTGACGAAACCATCGAGATCTCCGTGCGTCTGGGCGTTGACCCCCGCCACGCGGATCAGCAGGTCCGCGGCACCGTCGTGCTGCCCAACGGCACCGGCAAGACCAAGACCGTTCTGGTCATCACCAAGGGCCCCAAGGCTGACGAAGCTCTGGCCGCTGGCGCTGACTTCGTGGGCGCCGAGGACATGATCGCCAAGATCCAGGGCGGTTGGTTCGGCTTCGACGTTTGTATCGCCACTCCCGACATGATGGGTCTGGTAGGCCGTCTCGGTAAAGTGCTGGGCCCCAAGGGCCTCATGCCCAACCCCAAGACCGGCACCGTGACCCAGGATGTCACCAAGGCCGTGCAGGAAACTAAGGCTGGTAAAGTGGAATACCGTCTGGACAAGACCGCTATCATCCACTGCCCCCTGGGCAAGGCTTCCTTCACCGAGGAGCAGCTGGGCGAAAACCTGAAGACCCTCATGGAGGCCATTCTGAAGGCGAAGCCCGCCGCTGCGAAGGGCACATACATCAAGTCTGCCGTCATCAGCAGCACCATGGGCCCCGGCATCAAGCTGAACAGCCTGAAGTTCTAAACAGAGCATAATAAAAACCCCTTCCAACCGGAAGGGGTTTTTATTGTCATCAAATTCATTACGATCAGTTTTTATCTCGCAGTATCATCATCAGGTTGTTAAGGTTCATGGAATATGTGTAGCGCGCCTCGTCCGCCGTGCGCATTGCCAGACGTATGCCCATGCTTTCGGACCCTGTCTGTCCGGCCAGATGGCTGACCGGGTCAAATGCCTTGCAGTCGTCACGGAAGCGCAGCGTCCAGTGTTTGTCCTTATACTGCAGACGTATCGAGAAATTGTTTTTCTTATTCGGCGCGAAACCGTGCGTGACGATATTCGTGCCCATCTCCTCCACGCACAGCGCCAGGTTGGCGCTCAGGCGTTCGTCTCCCCCATGCGCTCGGCAGAATTCTGAAGCTGCGCGTGACATGTTGATTACGTCGTTTATATCATGTATATCGGTTTCAAGCATGTCCTCAGGCGGCACTCCAAATCCGCTGTCAAGCAGCAGCAAGTCCTCCGTGCGCAGCGTGACGGTGCGTTTTTTGAGCCACACCCACATAACGATGCCCGCCAGAGTCAGAACTTCACCCACAAGGAAATAGCACCATATGCCGGACCTGCCCGCCGTCTGCCTGAGAACCAGCGCCGCAGCCACGGGCAGCACGATACCTTCAAGCACGGAGATCGCCTCCATGTGCTTTACCCGCCCGGTGCCCTGGTAGCAATTCTTGAACGCGCTGTTTATGCAGTACGGCAGCAGCCCGAGAGAATACATGCGCAGCGCGAATATGACCGTGTCCTGATACGTCCCCGCTTCGGGGATGAACAGGCTCACCAGCTGCGGCGCGAAGATCAGCAGCGCCGCCGTGACCGCCGCAGCCATTGTCGCCGCCGCGCCGAACAGCGCACTTAGAAGGGCTTTGAGGCCGGTCTTGTCTTCTTCGGTGTAGAATACGCTGGAAAGTGTGAGCGCAACGCCGCCAGTTCCGGTGCTTATACAGTTGCTGGCGTTGCCTATGGTGCTAACCACCGTAAACGCCGCTACAAGTGTGTTGTCGCCGTCCATGTCCATAAGTATCATGTTCATGACATACACGAGCAGCACAGAAGCAACCAGCCAGAACACCGTGGGCGCGCCGCCGATAAGGAATTCCTTAAGCTTTCTGAGCTTTACATCTGGAAACGCAAATTTGAACACGCATTTATGGGAAAGGAAGTAGCTTCCGGCGATGATCACCGCCATATAGTAGCTTAGCGATGACGCCAGCCCCATACCAAACATCCCGCCCTTGAATACGAACACGCTGAGCAGGTCGAACGCCACGTCCGTAACGGTCATCATCAGCACCGCCACCACCAGCAGACCGCTCTGTCCGGCGATCTGCAAAAACGGGATCAGTATCAGCGCCAAAACGGTCGCTGGCGCGCCTATGGAGAACCCGGCGATGTATCCGCCGGTGTCTTTGATCAGCTGCGTTTCGTTCGCTCCCAGCAGCTTTGCCAGCGGCACGTGCAGCGTCACGGCGAAAAGCGCGAACACCGCCGAAAACACCAGCGCGGTCACCATTGCGGTCGAATAGCACACATTGGTCTCCGCCTGCGAGCCCTTGCCCAGGGACTTTCCGCACGCCACCTGTACGCCCGTGGCCAGTATGGTTCCCACTGCGCCCAGCGCCAGCAAAAGCGGGTTTGCGAGGCTGTCAGCCGCCAGCGCGGGCACGCCCAGATAGCGGCCGATCATCATGTTGTCGATAAGCAGGCACAGTGAGACCGTCAGCGCAGACAGCACCTGCGCTACCAGCATCCGTCGAACCAGCTTGCCGATCATACGTTTCCCTCCATAAGGCTGCGTATCTCTGAGTGATAAACAATTAAGTATATGAGATATGGCCTGTTGTTCAGTCGTCCGTCCAGCGTTCCGCTTTGCTGACGGCCTTTTTCCATTTGGCTTTGAGTTTCGCCCGTTTTTCTTCGGAAAGAGACGGCATGAACACGCTTTCGCTCTGCCAGATGGTCTTGAGCTTTTCATCGTTCCATAAGCCCGCCGCGCGTCCGGCCAGCATGGCCGCGCCCAGCGCCGTAGTCTCGGTTATCCTGGGCCTCACAACGTCGATGCCCAGCATATCCGCCTGAAACTGCATAAGGAATTTGTTGGCAGTGGCGCCGCCGTCCGCCCTGAGCACGCTCAGCGGGTGGCCGGAGTCCTCCGTCATGGCTT
>JAGCIC010000113.1 GCA_017648805.1 Clostridia bacterium | reverse complement strand
GTTCATGCTCTCATTCGCTTTGAGCCCCGCGCAGCCGGTGAGCACCTGCTTTGACACGATGCCGGGCCGCAGGTCCGCTATCTTTAGCGCCACCCTGCCCCCGAAGGAATGGGCGATCAGCGCGGTCTTTCCGATCCCCAGTTCGTCCATGAGCGCCAGCACGCACTGCGCGTACCCGCCCACGTCCCAGTCTTCTCTGGGCTCCTCGCTGTCGCCGAAGCCCGGGAAGTCCAGGTTCAGCACCTTGAAGCGGCCGCACAGCCGGTTCTGCGCGCCCAGAAAGCTCTGAACCGAGCCGCCCCAGCCGTGCAGCAGGGTCACCCAGTCGCCCTGTCCGCTGATCTCATAATGCAGTTTTATGCCGGAATATGTGAATTCCAAATAATTCCTCCGTCAGTTCTCGGTGATATACGGGTCGTTTTCCGGGTGCCCTTCGGGCAGCGCGGGCAGGCAGTATATGAACGCGTCCTCGCCCGTGTCGGTATAATAGCCCTTAGATACGCCTACCTTTATGAACCCGTTTGCGGCGTACATCCGCTGGGCGGGCAGGTTGCTCCTGCGGCATTCCAGTTCCATGTAGCCGCAGCCCGCGTCCGCCGCCGCCTGCAAAAGCGCCCTGAGCAGCTGCCTGCCGTACCCTTTGCGGCGGGATCCGGGCAGTATCGCTATGGTCATCAGCCGCGCTTCGGGAGGATTCACTCCCGCACAGCCCCAGCCGACCAGTTCTTCACCCTCAAACGCGCCCATGACCCGCAGCCACGGGGCAGTCAGCGTGCTTTTCACGTCTTCCCTGCTCCATGGGGAAGAAAAGCTGCTCTCTTCCACCGCCATCATGCCGTCCAGCAGGGACGCGTCCGTCAGACAGCGGATGGTCATTCGCCTTTCTGCCTTTCCGCCCGCTCCCTTTCCGCCTGGGACATCCTTAAATAAAGAGGAGTGAGTTCCAGAGCGTCCATAACGCACTCCGGCCTCGCGTTTACGATCTCGCAGGCGGCGGAAGCGCGTATCACTCTCTGGGATTGGGACGCTATGACCGCCCTGTCCCCCAGCGCCTCTCTTACCGCCGTTTCGTGCACGTTCAGCCCGTCGCCGGTGACCAGCACGCGCTCGTTTCCCGGCAGGGATTCCAGGACTTCGGCAAGGGGCGCGGCCATGTCGTCCGTGAGACGAGCGAGCTCTCCGCCCGACTTCCTGAAAAGGGCAGTATACACCTGCTGCCGCCTTGCGTCAAGTATGGGCAGTATCAGCCCCTCGTAAGCGGCGGCCCGGGCCAGCACCTCCAGCGCGTCCGCTTTGGCGGCCTTCGCGCCCGTGGCCTCGCACAGCCCCTTTGCCGCGCATACGCCTATGCGCACCCCCGTAAAGGAGCCGGGCCCCGTCACGGCGGCGAATACGTCTATGTCTTTGGGGCGCAGCCCTTCGCTCCTTAACAGCTCCTCCAGCATGGGCATGAGCGTCTGGGAGTGGGTGAGCCCGTTGTTGGCCAGCCTTTCACCCCTCAGCTTCCCGTCCGTCATCAGCGCCACGGAGCAGGCCAGGGAAGCGGTGTCAAGCGCGCATATATTCAAGCGGATGCCTCCGAAAACGGTTCGAGAAGCCGGTATATCTCCTGCGCGCGGGCTTCCATGCCGGTCAATCCGACCTCCAGTTCGCGCGTTTCGTATCCCTCTCCCCGGGAAATATCGATCTCACAGCGTACGGCGGGCTTTTCGTCCAGTATCTCCGGCCACTCTATGACCGCCACGCCGTCCCCGCCTATGTGCTCCTCGAGGCCCGCGAAGTAGATCTCCTCCGGGTCGCTTAAGCGGTACAGGTCAAAGTGGTACACCGGGCAGGCGCCCTCATACGGCTGCATTATGGTGAAGGACGGGCTCGCCATGGGCCGGTCCACGCCCAAGGCGGAAGCGATCCCACGGGCCAGCACGCTTTTGCCCGTGCCCAGGTCGCCCCTGAGAAGCACCGTGTCGCCCGCTTTCAGGCAGCTGCCCAGCGTCCTGCCGATAAGGAACGTCTCGTTTTCGCTGCCGCTTACCAGCCTCACAGCCTGACCGCTCCGACCGGCCTTAAGTACAGCGGCTTCACGGCGCCCTTGCCGAACACCGCTTCCATATATTCGGTGTATGCGGGCAGGTCCTCAAGCTTCACGAAGGCCAGTATGGTGCCGGCGAATCCGCCGCCGTGCACCCTCCACGCGCCCCTGCCCTCAAGGAAGCGCCGGCTCATTTCCAGCGCCAGGGGCATCTCCTGGTTGGAGGAGCCCGCCACGTACAGGTTCTGCAGCAGTTTCCAGCTGCTTTCGCCGCTTTCGATTATGCCCTTGAAGAAGCCTTCCAGGTCGTCATTTTTAAGGCACCTGACCAGTCCGGGCACGCGCCTGTCCTCGTCCAGGAAGTGCAGGGCGCGAAGTATCGCCCGGTCGGGCACCCTGTTTTTGAGCATGGGCAGGGAAACCTCGATCTTATCCGCCACGTCCCTTAACGTCTCGCCGCCCAGCAGCTTCGCCACCTGCTTCATCTCGGCGGGTATGGCGGCGTATTCGCCCGTCAGGTTGCCGTGCTCGCCGCCGCAGCTCACCACGCAGGCGCAGTAGCCCTTCCCGGCGAAGTCGTATTCTATCTTTTCCACTTTGGCGGGGTCCACGCCGAAATCGATGGTCACCAGCCCGCCCACGGAGGACGCCATCTGGTCCATCAGCCCGCAGGGCTTCATGAAATAGTTGTTTTCCGCCCACTGGGCGACCACCGCGTTGTCCGGCGCGGACAGCGCGTCTGAGTTGAACAGCACGCCGAATATCTTGCCCACCATCACCTCGAAAGCGGCGGATGAGCTTAAACCGCTGCCGCTTAAAACGTTGCTGGTCACGTAGGCGTCAAAGCCGCCGACCGCATAACCCCGGTTTTTGAGCCCGGCAGCCATGCCTCTTACCAGCGCGGGGCTGGTGCCCGCCTCTTCTTTTACCGGCTCCAGCTGCTTAAGGTCGCACTCCACCGGCGCCTTCAGCGCGTCCGATATCAGGCGCACAGAGTCCGTGCCGTTTTTCCTGACCAGCGCCACGGTATCCAGATCCACGCTGGCGGCCAGCACCCGGCCGTGATTGTGGTCGGTGTGGTTGCCGGCTATCTCGGTCCTGCCGGGGGCGGAGATGAGGCAGGTGCCTTCAGCGCTGCCGAATATGCCGGCAAACGCGCTTTTCATGCTTTCAAAACGCTGCTGCTGTTTCCGGGCGTTTTCCGGAGTGCCGTAAAGCCGCAATAAGTCCATAGTTTCTCCCTTTCGGTGAAATTGCTATCTGGTCTCAAGGAACTCGATGTACTCGAAGCCCTTGAACACGTCTCCTTCGATTATGGCCCCCAGGCCGCTCACCTGGGAAGTGGTCATCAGCGTGCCTTTCCTGAAGAACAGTCCCAGGAAGGGCAGGTCTTCCGCGATCTTGAGCTGTATCTGGCTCATCACGGCCTTGAAACTCGTCTCGTCCTTGGCGTCGTACAGCTGCCTTAAAAGCGAATTCATATCCGCAGACGAATAACCGGAATAGTTCATGCGCCCCTGGGAATTCAGCAGGAAGGTGAGGTCCGGCATTACGGACAGGTTCATGCCGCACAGCACCATCTCGAAGTCCCCGTTCTTAAGGCGCTTCTGCAAGGTGGACTTGCTGACCGTGCTCACGCTTATGCTTATGCCCAGTATCCTGAGCTGGTCACTGATCAGCTCCGCGGCGTGGGCGCGGGTGTTTGCGGCATCGTCCACGCAGGTGGTGATGGTGAACTCCAGCTGCACCAGAACGCCGTCCACCACCTTGTCAAGTATGCCGTCGCCGTTAAAGTCTCCCCAGCCCGCTTCCTTGAGCAGCATCAGCGCCCTTTCCGGTGATTTGTAGTACACGGCGCTCTGGGGCTCGTACAGCCAGGACCCGGTGATCACCGGCACCTCGCTCTCCATGACCATGTCCATGTATATGTTCTTCGCGATCACGGACGTGTCTATGGCGTACATTATGGCCTGGCGGGTGCGCACGTCGTTGAATATCTGCTTTCTGTTATTGGGGATGAGCATCTCGTAGGTGAGGGTGGAGTAGTCCACGCTCATGCGGTCGTTGAGCAGCCGGCCCAGCGCCGCGGTCTGGCTGCGGGTGGGCACCGCGTTCACTTCACCGCCGGTAAGCGCCTTCAGCGCGTCCCCGGTCTCGTCGTAGCGGTAGATGTACACCGTGTCCACCACGGGCGCTTTTTTCCACCAGTAGGGGTTGGCGTCCAGCTGGATCCAGTCCGCGTCGGAATATGCGTACATGTAGGGGCCGGTGCCGGTGGGCAGCGTCTCGTCAAGGGTGCTGCGGTGCAGCACGGGATAGGTCATGGCATACAGGGTCATGACGCTTTCGTGCTCCCCCGTGACCCTGACCGTGTACAGATCCACTACCTCCATCTTGCTTATGTACTGGCAGCGGCTGTAATAGGGGGAGTTCTCGCCTATGTTCTTTATCCTGCGATAGCTCTCGTACACGTCGTTGGCGCTTAAGTACGTGCCGTCGTGGAAACGCACGTTCTGCCTCAGTTCAAACGTGACCGTCTTACCGTTCACGAAATATGACAGGCACAGTTCCGGCGTGGGCCTGAGTTCGTCGCTCAGCGTCATAACGCCCTCGAACACCAGGTTGTTCACGCTCACCAGGTCCCTCTGGGTGCAGTACAGGGGGTTTATGGCCGCCCCCCGCTGGTACACCGTACCTATTATGAAGCGCGACATGCCCGCGGCGCACGCAGCGCCGGAAAACGCCAGCGCCAGCGCCAGCAGCGCGCAGAAGATCCGTTTCGTCATTCGTTATCTTCCCTGTCCAGGCGGTTCACTTTCTTTACCAGCGCCTGGTACTGATTGGACAGCTGGGAGTACAGCCTGTCCAGCTGGCCGCGGTTGTCTATCACCACGTTGGCGCGGCGGGTCTTGTCTTCCAGGGACATCTGGGAGGCGATGCGCGCCTTGGCCTGATCCTCGCCCATGCCGTCCCGCTCCATCAGCCGGTCCAGCTGCACGTCCTCGTCGCAGCTTATCAGCCAGGTCTCATCGCACAGGGCGTCCATGCCCGTCTCGAACAGCAGCGGCACGTTCAGAAACACGATCTTCTCTCCTGCCCTGTCCGCCTGCTCCACCTCGTCCAGCATGGTCTTCTGTATCAGGGGATGGGTGAGCGCGTCCAGCGCCTTGCGCCTTGCGGGGTCGTTGAACACTATGTCCGCCAGTTTGGAACGGATGAGCGCGCCGTCACTGTCGAACACTTCGTCGCCGAACTCGGCGCGGATCATGTCCAGCGTCTCCCCGGGCTCGCTTGTGAGCCGGCGGGAGATGGCGTCCGCGTCGATGCACCGGGCGCCCATGTCGCCCAGCATGCGAGCCGCTTCGCTTTTGCCCGAAGCGATTCCGCCGGTCAGCCCCACTATGTAAATGTTACGGTTTGCACTCATCCCAGTTTCCTCCCGTGTGTACCTCGCTTATAAGAGGCACCTTGAGCGTAACAGCGCCTTCCATGGCCTGTTTGAGTATATTCCCCGCCGCTTCGGCTTCCTCCGAAGGGCATTCCAGTATCAGCTCGTCGTGCACCTGCAGTATCAGGCGGGACCTTAACCCCTTTTCCCTGAGCAGCCGGTCGGTGTTAATCATGGCGATCTTGATTATGTCCGCCGCGGTGCCCTGTATGGGGCTGTTCATGGCCACGCGCTCGCCGAAGGCGCGGGTCTGGAAGTTGGAGGACTCCAGTTCCGGCAGGTACCTGCGCCGGCCCAGGAGCGTGGTCACGAAGCCCTGCTCGCGCCCCTCCCGCTTTTTCGCCTCCAGGTATTCCTTTATCCGGGGATAGCGGGCGAAATAGCTGTCTATGAAACCCCTGGCCTCGGCGGGCGTGACGCCCGTGTTTTTGGCCAGGCCGAAACCGCTTATGCCGTATACGGTGCCGAAGTTTACCGCCTTCGCCCGGGAGCGCATTTCTCCGGTCACCAGCTCCATCGGCACCCCGAATATCCTGGACGCGGTAGAGGCGTGGATGTCCTGCCCCTGCGAAAACGCGTTTATCATGTTTTCGTCGCCGCTGAGCGCCGCCAGCACCCTTAACTCTATCTGACTGTAATCCGCGTCCGCCAGCACGCAGCCCTCTTCGGGTATGAACGCGCGCCTGAGTTCCCGGCCCACCGCCGTCCTCACGGGTATGTTCTGCAGGTTGGGCTCACGGGAGCTGATCCTGCCCGTGCCGGTCACCGCCTGCTCGAAGCGGGTGTGTATCCGCCCGTCCGAAGAGATCTGGCCCAGCAGCCCGTCTATGTATGTGGACTGCAGCTTCTGGTACTTCCTGTACTCCAGTATCCAGCCGCAGACCGGATAGTCGTCCTTTAATTCCTCCAGCACTTCCGCCGATGTGGAAGCCGCCGTCTTCTTGCCCCCGGGCACGGGCAGCCTGAGCTCGGTGAACAAAAGCTCCTTGAGCTGCTTGGGAGAGTTGATGTTGACTTCCCTGCCCGCCAGGCGGTAGACCTCTTTTTCCGCGGTCTCCAGCCTTTGGCGGAACGTCTCCCCCAGTTTTGCCAGATACTCCCGGTCCACCAGGAAGCCCGCCGTCTCCATGCGCTTGAGCACGAAGCACAGGGGCAGCTCTATCTCCCGGTACAGTTTCATGAGCCCGTCCCTGTCAAGGGCGGCCTCAGCCTTCAGCCACAGGCGCATCACGCTTGCGGCGGGGTTCGCTTCGTCAAACCCGCACTCCGCTGCGTCACAGGCGCTCTTAAGCGACATCACGTCCCGGGAAGGATCGACCGCGTAGGCGGCCAGCATGGTGTCCTCGCTTTTGCCTTCCAGGAAGGAGGTGTCCCCTTCCAGCGCCTTTATGTCGTGGAATATCAGCGTGTGGCCCGCTTCGGACAGCGCCTTCAGGCAGCCAAGCACGTCTGCGCTGTCCAGGCCCGGGGAGAGCAGGTCGCCCTGCATGCTCACGCTTACGCAGGCGCCGTTAATGTGGGCCAGAGTGAGCTTTTCGCCCGCGTGCACCGCTATGATGCCCGGGGCGTCCATAAGCGGCTTTACCGCCTTTTCCAGCTCCTCAGGCTCCGCCTCATTGGCCGGGGCGGCAGTGAAACTTACAGTCTTTTCCCGCGCGGGCGCTTCGGGCTTCAGCTCCATCCTGTCTATCACCTGGCTGAGCTTCAGGCGTTTGAGCGTTTCGTAACCGCCCGCGAGGGCATCGGTCGTCCAGCCGTCAAAGTCCATGTCTATGGGGACGGACCGGACTATCTCCGCCAGGAAGCGGCTGGTCAGGGCGTCCTGCCTGCCGGAAAGCAGCTTTTCCCTCAGCGCGCCCTTTTCCCCCGCATCCGCGCCGTCAAGCGCGTTCTCCACGCTGCCGTATTTCTGTATGAGCTTAACGGCGGTCTTTTCGCCTATGCCCGCAACGCCCGGGATGTTGTCCGACTGGTCGCCCATCAGGCTCTTCACGTCTATCAGCTGCCGGGGCGTGAGGCCGTAGTTTTCCTTTATCCATTCGGGGGTGACCCTGACCGTGTCGCTGATGCCCCGCTTGGTGTACAGTATGGTGGTGTATTCGCCCGCCAGCTGGTAGCTGTCCCGGTCACCCGTGACCAACAGGCAGGGGATCTTCCGCCTTTCGCACTCCAGGCTCACCGTGCCCAGTATGTCGTCCGCCTCGTAGCCCTGCTTTTCCAGCACCTTTATGCCCATCTCGGGGAGCAGGCGCTTTATCAGCTCCGCCTGGGGCTTGAACTCTTCGGGCGCGGGGGCACGGTTGGCCTTGTAGAAATCGCATTTCTCGTGGCGGAAGGTGTGCTTGTCCACGTC
>JAGCIC010000112.1 GCA_017648805.1 Clostridia bacterium | reverse complement strand
TTTTGTATGCTTTAATGGATGATCAGGCTCTCGCCCGTCATCTGCGCGGGTTTGTCCACGCCCATCAGATCCAGCAGGGTGGGGCACAGGTCGCACAGGCGGCCGCCGTCACGCAGCTGTTTCTTGGGGTCGGCGGGATCTACAACGATCACCGGCACCGGGTTGGTGGTGTGGGCAGTGAAGGGTTCGCCGCTTGCGGGGTCGATCATCATGTCGGCGTTGCCGTGGTCGGCGGTGATGATGAGCTTTCCGCTGCCTTCGACGATGGCCCGGGCGACTTTGCCTACGCACTCGTCCACCGTTTTGACCGCCTTCATGGTGGCGGGTATGATGCCCGTGTGGCCTACCATGTCGCAGTTGGCGAAATTCAGTATGATCACGTCGTACTTGCCCTCTTTGATCACGGGCAGCACCGCGTCAGTCACCTCGTAGGCGCTCATATCCGGCTTAAGGTCGAAGGTGGGCACTTCCTTGGCGTCGGGGGAAGGCACCAGTATCCTGTCTTCGCCGGGGAACACGCGCTCCTCGCCACCGTTAAAGAAGAAGGTGACGTGGGCGTATTTCTGGGTCTCGGCGATGCGCAGCTGGGTCTTGCCCAGCTTGGACAGGTATTCGCCCATGGTCATGTCCAGACTCTCCGGGGGATACGCGATCTCCACGTTGGGCATAGTGGCGTCGTACTGGGTCATGCAGATGTATTTGAGCGGGAAGAAGCCCTGTTTGCGTGTGAAGCCCGTGAATTCGGGATCCACGAACGCGCGGGTGATCTCCCTGGCCCGGTCGGGGCGGAAGTTGAAGAACACCACGGAATCGTTGGGCTTTACGGTGCCTTCGGGGTCGATCACGGTGGGGAGCATGAACTCGTCGGTCAGGTGCTTGCCCTTTTCGTCTATGACCTCGTAGGAATCCAGTATGGCCTGCACCGGATCGCTGCCGGTGTTGCCTTCGGCGCACACCATGGCGTTGTAGGCTTTCTCAACGCGCTCCCAGGCGAAGTCCCTGTCCATGGCGTAAAGGCGGCCCATGATGGTGGCGACCTTGCCCACGCCGATCTCGGCCATCTTCTCCACCAGTTCCTTAACGTACTCGTGAGCCCTGGCGGGAGGAGTGTCGCGGCCGTCCAGCAGGCAGTGCACGTACACCTTTTCGATGCCGTTCATCTTCGCCATTTTCAGCAGGCCGTACAGATGGTCCGTGTGGCTGTGTACGCCGCCGGGGGAGACCAGGCCGATAAGGTGCAGCGCGGAAGAGTTTTCCTTCACGTTTTTGACCGCGTCCAGCAGGGCGGGGTTGTTGAAGAACACGCCTTCGCGGATGTCCTTGGTGATCTTGACCAGCATCTGGTACACCACGCGGCCCGCGCCGATGTTGGTGTGGCCCACCTCGCTGTTGCCCATCTGGCCGTCGGGAAGACCTACGTCTTCGCCGCTGGCGCCGATCTGGGTCACCGAATACTTTGCCTTGAGCGCGTCAAGGTTGGGCGTGCCCTGGGCAAGTATCGCGTTGGTTTTGGGGTCGTCCGGGCCGTTTCCGAACCCGTCCATTATAACAAGCGCGTAAGTGGCCATCAGTAGTTCACCACCTGGGCGAAGTCCTCGGCTTTCAGGGACGCGCCGCCGATCAGGCCGCCGTCGATCTCGGGCTGAGCCATGAGCCCCTTGACGTTGGAGGGCTTCATGCTGCCGCCGTACTGGATGCGCACTTTCTGGGCGGTACGCTTGCCGTACTTGCCGGCGATGGCGGCGCGAATGACGCCGATGGTCTCGTTGGCCTGCTCGTCGGTGGCGGTGAGGCCGGTGCCGATGGCCCACACGGGCTCGTAGGCGATCACGATGCCCTCGACCTCTTCGTTGGTGAGGCCGGTGAGCGCCATCAGGGTCTGATAGGACACGAGGGCGTTGGTGTAGCCCGCTTCGCGCTCTTCCTTGTTCTCGCCTACGCATACGATAGGCTTAAGGCCGGCTTTGACTGCCGCAACAGTGCGCAGGTTAACGCTCTTGTCGGTCTCGCCGAAGTACTGACGGCGCTCGGAGTGGCCGATGATGACGTACTCGACGCCGCAGGCCTTGAGCATATCGCAGGAGAGCTCGCCGGTGTACGCGCCTTTTTCGGCGAAGTGCACGTTCTGGGCGCCCAGCTTGATCTTGGTGCCGCGCTTGAGCAGGGGCTTTACGGCGGAGAAGCACACGGCGGGCACGCACACCACCACGTCGCACTTGGCGTCTTTTACCAGGGGCTTCAGGGCCTCGACCAGCTGAGCGGCCTCGGCGGGAGTTTGGTTCATTTTCCAGTGTCCGGCAATAATGGGCTTACGCATTAAGATGTCCTCCACTGATTCTACATTAAAAGGCAACTGATTCGCCGGGTTATTAAGGGAGCGGGCAGGCGGGGGAAACGCTTCCCCCCGCCATAGTCATTTTATTTATTGTTCAGGCAGGCTACGCCGGGCAGCTCCTTGCCCTCAAGGAACTCGAGGGACGCGCCGCCGCCGGTGGAGATGTGGCTCATCTTGTCGCCCAGACCCATCTGGTTGACCGCCGCCGCGCTGTCGCCGCCGCCGATGATGGTGATGGCGTCAGACTCCGCCATGGCGGTAGCCACGGCCAGGGTGCCCTTGGCGAAATCGGGGTTCTCGAACACGCCCATGGGGCCGTTCCATACGATGGTCTTGGCGCTCTTGATGGCTTCGGAGAACAGTTTGATGGATTCGGGACCGATGTCCAGGCCCTGCCAGCCGTCCGGTACCTGGCCTGCCTTGCAGGTCTTGATCTCGGTGTAGCCCTCGAACGCGTCGGCGATAAGGGTGTCTACGGGCAGAAGCAGCTTAACGCCCTTCTCCTCAGCCTTCTTCATGAAGCCCAGCACCTGCTCCAGGCGCTCGTCGTCCACCAGGCTGTCGCCGATCTTGCCGCCCTGCGCCTTCATGAAGGTGTAGGCCATGCCGCCGCCGATGATCAGGGTGTCTACCTTCTCCAGCAGGTTGCCGATGACGCCCAGCTTGTCCTTGACCTTGGCGCCGCCCAGGATGGCCAGGAAGGGACGGGCGGGGTTCTCCACCGCGTTGCCCAGGAAGTCCAGTTCCTTGCCGATAAGGAAGCCGGCCACGGCGGGCAGGTAAGCGGCTACGCCGGCGGTGGAAGCGTGAGCGCGGTGCACGGTGCCGAACGCGTCGGACACGTAGATCTCAGCCAGGGAAGCGAGCTGTTTGGCGAACTCGGGATCATTGGCTTCTTCTTCCGCATGGAAGCGCAGGTTCTCAAGCAGGATGGCCTTGCCGCAGGGCAGTTCCTTGGCCATCTTCTCGACTTCTTCGCCAACGCAGTCGGGAGCCAGCTTGACTTCGAAGCCCAGCTTCTCGGTGAGGGCCGCGGCTACGGGAGCCAGGGAGTACTTGGCGTTCACAACGCCCTTGGGCTTGCCCAGGTGGGAGCACAGGATAACGGCAGCGCCGTTGTCCAGCAGGTACTTGATGGTGGGCAGCGCCGCGTCGATGCGGGTGTAGTCGGTGATGTTCTTGTCAGCGTCCAGCGGCACGTTGAAGTCGCAGCGGACAAGGATCTTCTTGCCCTTTACGTCGATGTCCTTCACGGTGAGCTTGTTCATGATGTTTCTCCTTTTATAATGATTTTGAAAGGGAACGCTGTGTTACAGGGCCTTTTCGGCGCGGATCAACTCCATGATGCGGGTCGCGGCGCCTTCGTCGGTCACCAGGCAGGCGTGATGGTGATGCCGGGTGACGGCCAGGATCGCTTCCGCCTTGCGGCTGCCCGCGGCTACGGCGATCACGGTGGGGATGCGGTTAAAGCTGTCTTCGGGCAGGCCCAGTCCCGAAGCGGAGGCCAGCAGATGACCGTTTATGTCCAGACAGTGGCCCAGCACTTCCGCTACCGCGCCTTTTTTGACCAGTTCGTCTATGGAGCTTTCGCTCATAAGGCGGTTCCTGGCCATCTCGTCCGCCCGGGCGATGCCGTACAGGAGCACGTCGGCGCGCTGGATCTCCTCCAGCGGCTCTCTTATCTCGTCAAGTTTGATAAGTTCCTTTAACGCGCTCTGGGGCAGGTTGTCGGGCAGGTACAAAGGGCGGTGCTTGCCGCCCAGGCGCAGGGCGATCATCTCCGCCAGGTTGGAGGCCTGGGTCTCCTGCGTACGGCCGAGACCGCCCCTTGCGGGCAGCACGGTCACGTTTATGTCGGAGCCCCGGGGGATGTGGGTGGCCACCGCGTGCACGCTGGTGCCGCCGTTGACCGCCAGTATCATGCCGGAAGACAGGGTCTTTCTGAGGCGCTCGCCCGCCACGCGGCCCACTTCGTCCAGCACGTCGGGGTTCAGGTCCGCGTCGCCGGGCACTATGCGCACTCTGCCCACGTTGAGCAGGCGCATAAGCTGCACCTCCAGGCTGGCCAATCCCGTGCGGCTGCGCACAAGTTCGCGCACGAAGTCCAGTATCTCGTACGCCCGCTTGGTCAGGAACATGCCCGCGGGGGATACGTCGATAAGCCCGTCGGCACGCAGGGTGTCGGTGAGCATCCTGGCTTCCCTTTCGGGCATGCCCATGCGCTGGGCGAGGGCTCTGCGGCCCACGGGTCCCAGTATGCTTATGCGCTCCAGCACCATCGCCCGGGAGGCCAGCGCCTCCATAAGGTCGGGCGCCAGTTTCTGTATCAGCGTAAGCGTTGTTTCGTCCACGGAAAGGCTCCTGTCGGCGGGACGTTTTAAGTCCCGCAAGGTGAAATCTGACCTACCTCAAGTATACAACAAAAGAAGGGGCGTTTCAAATGATATTTGTGTTAAATTGGGCCGAAACCGGGTTAAAACATGTAAATATGTGCGGATTTCAACAGGTTTCGGGGAGAAAAGCCGGTTTGCTTCCGTGGTTGACCTTGCGGCGGCGAGCGAGGTATAATGGACGGCGGAAAAACAAATATGCGGCGACACTTCGTGAATAATGCAAAGAGACGGATGGGGGCTGACGGACAGATGACCGATGCGGATATAGTGAGGATCGCGCTTGAGCAGTCCGCCCGCGACATCGGCTGCCAGGCGGAGGACTTTCTTAAAACGGAAAACGTGATCGTGCCTTTCCGCATGGGCGCCGGAGCCAGGAAATACTATGAGCTGCCCATCGCGGCGAACCTGGTCTCCTACGGCAACAACGTAGTGGCAGCGGTCACCGGCAGCGTCAGTGAAACGGTGACGGAATATGCGAACAGGTTCGGGTTCTATCACCTGTTCGAGACCCCGAACCTTAACTGGCTAAATGACAGGCTGTCTGAAGCGGGATACCGGGTGTGCTTTATGGCGGAATACTACCTTCCGGACCTGCGCCGCCTTAGGGAACGGTCCTGCGGGTATGAATTAAGGCTGCTCGAGCCGCCGGATTTCGACAGCTTGTACCTGCCCCGGTGGAGCAACGCCCTGTGCGAAAAGCGCAGGGAACTGGATGTGCTGTGCATCGGTGCTTTTGACAAAGGAAAGTTGGCAGGTCTTGCGGGCTGCTCTGCGGACTGCGATACCATGTGGCAGATAGGCGTGGACGTGCTGCCGGAATACCGCCGGAAAGGCATAGCTTCCGCGCTGGTCAGCCGCCTGGCCGCGGAAACGGTAAAGCGGGACAAGGTGCCTTTTTACTGCTCGGCCTGGTCGAACATCCGCTCGGCGAGAACGGCGATAAGCAGCGGCTTTTATCCTGCCTGGGCGGAAATGACCATCAAGCCCAAAGCGGCAGCGGACAAATACAACGAATATGCCGGGTTTTGCGGGAACGATTGACCGGAAGGCCGGGCCTGCGATATAATACTATGGGAAATGATACTCTGGAGGGATTATATAAAATGAGAATGGGCGTAAAAGGCGACACCGTGCGTCTGGGCATAATCGGTTTCGGCGGCAGAGGCATGGGACAGACGGAGACGCTGCTGCAGATGGAGGACGTGCAGGTGGCGGCAGTGTGCGACGTGTACGAGGACCGGGTGCTCAGGGCGCAGGAACTGGTCAAAAAGTACCGGGGCGTTGCTCCCGCGGGATACAGCGACTGGCACGACGCCATTGACAACAAAAACGTGGACGCGGTGTGCGTGTTCTCCAGCTGGGAGACCCACATCCCCATGTGTATCTACGCGATGAAGGCGGGCAAGCGGGTAGCCAGCGAAGTGGGCGGTGCCACCAGCCTGGACGAGTGCTGGGAGCTGGTCAAGACTTCCGAAGCCACCGGCGTCCAGTGCATGCTGCTGGAAAACTGCTGCTACGGCAGGGAAGAACTGACCGTGCTCAATATGGTGCGCAAGGGCTTTTTCGGCACGCTCACCCACTGCGAGGGCGGCTATCTGCACGATCTGAGGGATGAAGTCGGCAACGGCGACATCAACCGCCATTACCGCCAGCGTCACTTCCTGCACAGGAACGGAGAGCTCTATCCCACCCACGAGCTGGGGCCCATCGCCAACTACCTGGACCTCAATCGGGGCAACCGCATGACCATGCTGGTGTCAATGGCCAGCAAGGCGGCGGGACTGCACGAGTGGTTCAAGGAGCACCGCCCGGACACGGACTTGAGCCGCGCTCAGGTGAACGAAGGCGATATAGTGACCACCCTGATCAAGTGCGCGAACGGCGAGACGATCACCCTTAAGCACGACTGCACGCTGCCCAGGCCCTATTCCCGCGGCGGCCTCGTGCAGGGCACGAAAGGCCTGTGGATGGAGGACAACCGTTCCATTTATGTGGAGGGCATGAGCCCGGGCGACAACGGTCACTGGACCCACCGCTGGGAAAAAGATGAAAGATACATGGAAGAATACAAGCATCCCCTGTGGCAGGAGTATGAAAAGTTCGGTCTGAGGGGCGGCCACGGCGGCATGGACTATCTGGTGCTTAAATCGTTTATAGAGAGCATACAGGACGACACGGTGCCGCCAATCGACGTGTACGATATGGCCGCCTGGATGTCCATAACCGCCCTGAGCGAGGAAAGCGTCGCAATGGGCAGCCTGCCCGTGCCCATACCGGACTTCACTTCCGGAAGGTGGCTGGACAGGAAAAACACGTTCTGCCTGTAAGGCGGTCAAGCTGCAAAGAGGCATATGTTCGACACTTTATACAAAGAATCCCTCTCCCGGGCGGCGCACAGGGTCTGGATACTTTCGGACCTGCAGCAGAGCCTGCCCGAAAACACCCGCCGCTGCCTGAATGCGGGGATAACGGACTTTGAGGAGCTGGGCCGCCCCGCGGAGCAGATCTGGTATCTGGGGGACGCGGTGGAAGGCGCGGACGCGGAAAGGCTGACAGCAATGTGTCGCCTGCAGGAGGACGCCTTCGTGTCCCTGGATATCCCGCTGTTCTACGCCACCGGCAACCACGATTACGACTACTGCCGCCACCACAGAGACGAGAGCGCGTGGATGCCCTTCTACCAGATGGTGAAGGACCATCCCGGCTGGCACACCGCGGCGGACTGCGAAGACTTTTACTTTCGCGGGCAGATAGGGGAATATCCTGTGTATTTCCTGTGCGACCACATAGCGAGGGACAACAGGTGGAGCGTGACCCACTCCCGCGTGCGCTGGGGCGAGGAAGAGTATCCGTACACGGACTGCGACGCGCAGGAGCTCAGGCGCAGGATGGCTGGCGAGACCCGGCCCATGATCACCTGCGGACACTACGGCTTTTGTGGCTGCAACCGGGACCACGATTTGATGGACAGGCTGCTGCCCCTGCCGCCCAACGAGCGCATCCACTTTTACGGGCATTCCCATATAGGCGACTGGCGCTGGGGCAAAAAGGACACCTGGCGGCGCATCTGCTGGGTGGACTGGCACGACGTGCCCCAGATAGACGTGTCCAGTTTCGAGAACATAAGGGGAGAACACTGCAGAAGCGTGCTTCTGCACATATACGCGGACGGCAACATGGGCGTGTTCTTCCGGGACCATGACCGCCACATTTTTACCGAGGCGTACTTCCCGGCGTGGGACAACGGACCCGCGGGCTGGGACGACAAACGCCTGGAATTCGGTATGACCAAGCAATAACAAACGGGCGGAACAGAAACCGAAAGGGATAAATCAGATGCCAAAAACTCAGAAAGACGACAGCATACGGCTCGAAAAAGTCACATACGCAAACGCCTGGGATATAATGAAGCTTCGGGTGGATAAGGAACAGAAGGGCTTTGTGGCCTCAAACAGCAGCAGTCTTGTGGAGGCGTACCTGACGCTGGATGCGGGCAGGAAAGTGCTCCCGTTCGGTATCTACTGCGGCAACAAGCCTGTGGGCTTTGTGATGATAGGCTACGACTGGCAGATAGATGAGGCGGAAGGCGACGAATGCGAAACGCCCTCTGTCGCTGCGGGCAATTACATGATCTGGCGCTTTATGATAGACAAAAGATACCAGAACAGAGGCTACGGCAAGGCAGCTCTGCAGCTCGCGCTGGACTATATCCGCACGTTTCCCTGCGGGAAGTCGGAATACTGCTGGCTCTCCTATGAGCCGGAAAACGAGAAAGCGAAAAAACTGTACGCGTCTTTCGGTTTTGAGGAAGCCAAAGAGGTTCCGAGAGGCTGGGATGAGATCCCGGCGGTACTGAAGCTGTAATACACATATCTGCTCGCGCCGGGCATAACAAAAGCGCCGCGATGATGCGGCGCTTTCGCGTGTATGAAAACGGGTCTATTCCGCTTCTTCGCTCAGCAGCGTCCACTGTTCGTACTTGCCGTCCAGCTCCTGCTTAAGCGCGTCATGCCGCGCCTGTACGCCCATGCCGTACTGGCGGTCCTGCCAGGTCTCGCTTTTGCCCAGCTCGGCCTCGAGCCCTGCCAGGTCTTTTTCAAGCTTCTCTATTTCCGCTTCCAGCTGCTTCAGCTGTACCCGCCTGACGCGCTCCTGTTCCTTGCTTAAGCGTTCCTTTTTCTGCTGTTTGATCAGCTGTGTACGTGTCTCCCCTGAAAAAGCGGGGGAGGACAGCAGATGCGCCATCTCCTGTTTCTTTTCCAGATAGCTGTCGTAATTGCCCTCGTACAGTTTAAGCCCTTCGGGGGTCATTTCCGCCACGCGGGTGGCCACGCGGTTTATGAACCAGCGGTCGTGGGACACGGTGAGTATAGTGCCTTCGTAGTCCATAAGCGCGTCCTCAAGCACCTGGCGGGAGTCCATGTCCAGATGGTTGGTGGGTTCGTCCAGTATGAGCAGGTTGTCGTGCCGGAGCATGAGCTTGCTCAGCGCCACCCGCCCGCGCTCGCCGCCGGACAGAGTGCCCACCTCGCGGAACACATCCTCGCCCGTGAGCAGGAACAGCCCCAGCGCGCTTCTGACTTCGCCCGGCTCGAGCAGGGGAAAGTCGTCCCAGACTTCGCTCAGTATGTCTTTTTCCGGGTGCAGGTCGGCCTGTTTCTGGTCGTAGTAACCCGCGTCCACGTTGGCTCCGAACAGCACGCTGCCGCTGTCCCGGCTCTCCCGGCCCATGATAATGTTGAGCAGCGTGGTCTTGCCTATGCCGTTGGCGCCTATGATCGCCACACGGTCGCCGCTTTTAAGGTGCAGGTCCAGGTTTTCGAACAGGGGCCGCCCGTCGAAGCTCTTTTTGAGCCCCTTGATCATAAGCACGTCGTCTCCCGTGCGCCTGCGGCAGGAGAAGGAGAAGCGCACGTGTTTGTCGCTAACGGGTTTTTCCAGCCGCTCTATCTTTTCCAGCCGCTTTTCACGGCTCTCGGCGGCCTTGATGCTCTTTTCCCGGTTGAAGGAACGGTAGCGGCGGATGATCTCCTCCTCCCGGCGGATGGTCTCCTGCTGCAGTTCGTATTCCTTTATCTGCTGCCTCAGTCTGGCGTCACGCCGCTTCTCGAATTCGTCATAGCCGCAGGAATACTGGGTCACGTGCCCCTGCCTTAACTCCGCCATCTGGGAGCACACGGCGTTCAGGAAATACCGGTCGTGGGACACCACGATCACAGCTCCCTTGTATTTTTTGAGGGTATCCTCGAGCCAGGCGGTGGCGGGCAGGTCCAGGTGGTTGGTGGGCTCGTCCAGCAAAAGCAGGTCGGGCTGACGCAGCAGCAGACGCGCCAGGCACAGACGGGTCTGTTCGCCGCCGGAAAGCAGGCGCGAAGGCATGTCACGGCGGTCTTTGGCGAAGGACAGTCCTGCCAGCACGCCCTGTATTCGGCTCTCCTTTTCGTAACCTCCCGCGTCCTCGTAACGCTGGGTCAGGCGGGCGTACTGGTCTGCCAGGTCCTCACCGGCAGCGATCTGCTGCTCCATCTCGCGCAGGCGGGTCTCCATTCGGAACAGGTCGTCGAACACCCGGGACAGCTCCTGGGTGACGGTGTAATCGCTCTTTATGTCCGCGTGCTGGCTCAGATACCCCACCTTCGCGCCTTTGATAAGCGAGATCGTGCCCGAATCCGGCGCGTCCTCACCGGCGATCAGCTTGAGCAGGGTGCTTTTGCCCGAACCGTTCACGCCCACCAGCCCCAGCTTGCCGCCTTCGGGCAGGGATAGGTTTATATCTTTGAGCACTTCGTTCATCACGAAGGCCTTGTTCACGTTTTGCAGGGTAAGCAGGGTCATTTTGAAATCTCCGCGTCAGTCGCTTATATCCGCGTCGAGAGTGATCTGAATATCGTAGTCGGGGAATGCTTCGCGCACCTTTGAGCAAAACAGAGCGTATATTTTGTTCATGTCCGACTCGAAGGAAATGACCACGTCGAAGCGGATGCGCTTGTAGTCCTCGTCCAGATTGAATCCGTGCAGCTGTATGATGTCCGGGTACTCCGACATTATGCCGTTGATCCTGTCATAGACATTTCCGGCGGCGCCCTCAAGACTGGTGGCATAAACGCTTATGCCCGTGAGCACGACGCCCGTGTCGGCGTGCACTTTTTCCATTATGCGCCTTTCCAGCGTGTCGAGCCTGTCCGCCGTAAGCGAGGGATCCACCTGAATGTGGCAGCTGCCGATCAGCCGGTCGGGACCGTAAGAGTGGAGCACCAGGTCGAAAACGCCGGACACCTCTTCAAAACCCAGCGCGGACTTTTTCACGCTTAAGGACACTTCGCTGTCCACCCTTTGCCCCAGAATGACGCTGTAGGCTTCCTTTACCATCCCTATGCCGCTTTTGATGATGACGAGGGAGATGAGCGCGCCCAGATACGCTTCCACGCTGACGCGGAAAATGACGAACACCAGCGCGGCGACGAGAGTGGAAAAGGAGATGACAGCGTCGTTCAGCGCGTCCTGACCGCTGTCCCTAAGGGCGGGGCTGTTGGCTTTGGTGCCCTGTTTTTTGACGTAAAGCCCCAGCAGCACCTTGACGCCGACCGCCAGAGCAACTATTACCAGCGAAACGGCGGAGTAGTCGGGCTCGGTGGGGGAGAATATCTTTTTGACCGATTCCACAAGAGACGTCACGCCCGCGTACAGTATGATCACGGAAATGACCGCTCCGGCGATGTATTCGGCTCTGCCGTGCCCCAGCGGGTGCTTTTTGTCGGGCGCCTTGCCGCTTAAGTACTGGCCGATTATGGTTATAACGCTGCTCAGGGCGTCGCTTAAGTTGTTGACCGCGTCAAGCACTATGGCTACGGACCCGCTTATCAGGCCGATAAGCGCCTTGATTCCCGCCAGCACGGCGTTGGCGATTATCCCGATTATGCTGGTTTTGAATATAACGCGGTCGCGATCCATAAAGCTTCCTCCTGCATACACATACTTCCAATTATATTATAGCACATTTTTCAGGCGTTTGCAAAGCGCTTGACTTGACTGGTATAATAAAGAAGTTGAACTATGCGGCGGAGGTAATCCGGTGACTGATAAAAGATCAAACGCGGAACTGCTGGCTCCGGCGGGCAGCTGGGAGAGCCTGGTGTCGGCGCTGCGCTTCGGCGCGGACGCGGTATACCTGGGCGGGCCGTTTCTGCAGCTGAGGGCGGGCAGCGCGGGCTTCGATATGGAAAAGATCGTCCGTGCGGCCGAATACGCCCACGCGAGGAAAAAGAAGATATACGTGGCTTCCAACGCCTTCGTGTTCCCGGAAGAGACTGAGAAGATAGCGGAGTATGCCCGGGCGCTTTCGGACGCGGGGGCAGACGCCATGATAGTCAGCGACCTGGGAGGAATACGCGCGGTCAAGCGGGCGTGCCCCAATATGGAAGTGCATGTGTCCACCCAGGCCAACTGCACCAACCATGAGTCCGCGAACATATATTACGAACTGGGAGCAAGGCGTGTGGTGCTGGCCCGGGAACTGTCTATTGAGCAGATAGCCGCCATCCGGGAACGCATCCCCGCCGAGATGGAGCTGGAGGCCTTCGTGCACGGCGCCATGTGCATGGCCTACTCCGGCAGGTGCATGATAAGTGCGTACCTCACGGGCCGCAGCGCCAACAGGGGGGGCTGCGCCCAGAGCTGCCGCTGGAAATTCGCCCTCACGGAAGAAAAGCGCCCGGGGGAGTTTTTCCCCATAGAAGAGGACCCGGACGGCGACACCATACTTTCCAGCTACGACCTGAATGCCCTGCCCGTGCTGGACAAAGTGATCGCCGCGGGCGTGTCCTCCCTTAAGATCGAGGGGCGCATGAAGACCGCATACTACGTGGCGGGGGCGGTGAATGCCTATCGCATGTACCTGGAGGGCGGGGATATGGACGCGTCTCTTGATGAGCTGGAGGCGATCTCCCACCGGCCGTATTCCACGGGCTTTTACGAGGGCGAGATAAAGAAGACGCCCAACGCGCCCGCCTCCTACCTGAGGAGCAGGGAGTATCTGGGTGAGGTGCTGGCGCGTGAGGACGGCAGGATACGCGTGCGTCTCAAGAACAAGATCGTGGAAGGGCGGATCGTTGAAGCGCTCACTCCCGGCAGGATAATTGGGTTTACTGCGGGAAGCATGCTTTCGGAGGAGGGCGAGCCCATAAGCGAAGCCCGGGTGCCGGACAGTGTTTTCACCATGTCCGCGAACAGCTCATGCTGCGCAAAGGACTGCTCCCGGCTCCGGAGCGCCAGGTGGCTGTAAACGCCCTCGTAGATGATGCCCTCCTGCTTCATGGCCGGCAGCAGGTCGGACAGATCGGTAAACCCGAGGCGGTGCAGCCCGGTATCGAGTTTGAGATGCACGATCGCCGGGCGATTCATCAGCTGCGCGGCGCGGCTCAGACCGGGCAGCATTTCGGCGCGGCCGACCGTAACTCGGATGCCCGCGCGGATGCAGGTTTCAAACTCTTCCGGCGCGGGCTCGCCCATGCACAATACGCGGATGTCATTCGGCAGGGCGTCGATCAGCTCCAGGGCTTCCGGGACGGTCGCCACAGCAAAAAAACGCACGCCGCCCTCGTACAGTGACTGGCTGACCCGCTTCGCGCCGTAGCCGTAAGCGTCCGCCTTCAGCACGCAGATCATATCAACGCCCGGCTTCAGCAGGCTGCGCGCTTCCTGATAATTGTCCATCAGCGCGCCCAGGTCTACCTCAAGCCAGGCACGGGATTTGTTTTTGTCACTCATTGCTTTGCTCCAAATATGAATCAATAAGTGAGGAGTTCAGGTACAATTTAATCTGCAACTCCTCACTCCTCATTCCTCACCCTA
>JAGCIC010000111.1 GCA_017648805.1 Clostridia bacterium | reverse complement strand
TCATCTCACGGATGCCGCCCAGGTTCTTCTCGAGCTTTTCTCTTTCAGCGCACAGCTGGATGACTTCCTTCTTGGGAAGCAGGTCAAACTTGCCTTCCTTCTCCATTTTGTCGATCTCGTTGAGCTTGTCGATACGGGTGCGGATGGTGCGGAAGTTGGTCAGGGTGCCGCCCAGCCAGCGGTTGTTCACAAAGAACATGCCGCAGCGCTTGGCTTCGCTCTCGATGGATTCCTGAGCCTGCTTCTTGGTGCCGACGAACAGGATGTCCTTGCCGTCCAGCGCCAGGTCGCGCACGAACATGTAGGCCTCGTCAACCTTCTTAACGGTCTTCTGCAGGTCGATGATGTAGATGCCGTTGCGCTCGGTGAAGATGTAGGGCGCCATCTTGGGGTTCCAGCGGCGGGTCTGGTGGCCGAAATGTACGCCGGCCTCCAGCAGCTGCTTCATGGAAATAACTGCCATTGGGGTTCCTCCTTAAATAATGTTTTTTCCGCCCCGCGCCTCACTTCTTCAAAGCACCCTTTCGGGCAACACTTACGAAAATCCGCGCGGGTGAGAAATCGTCCTTTTCGGACGCTACCCTTTATTATATCATATGAAACATGCCCGGCACAAGAAAAACGCCCCGGTTTGGGTGATAAATTTGTGTAAAATAGCGGCAAAATCCCGGCTTTCCGGCTGCCGGAACGCCTGCGGACGGGGAGAGGCGCATCCGCCGTGCCGCCGGGGGGCGGTTTCAGTTTGGTAAAACTTTTGCATTACGCCCGCAATAATTTCGTCACAGTTATTGACATTTCGGGGGTGGGAGAGTATGATATATCTACCAGAGCTTTAAGGAGGAAACCATCATGAAAGTGCGCAAAAACAATGTCTTCCGCGCTATACTTCGCTTTGTGCTGGGCGCGGCGGTGATTGTGGCGCTTATTCTGCTGCTGAATCATTTTGTATTAAAGGACAAGAGCGATCCCAAACCCGCGGACGATTACGTGTATACCCCGCTGGAGGAGCAGCTGGCCAATAAAGACGCCGCGCCCGCTCCCGAAGCTGACGTCGCTTCCGAGCCCGCCGGCACGGAAGAGCCCCAGGACCAGCCCGTGAGCGAGCTGCCCGGCGAGGAACTGCCCGGGGAGGAGCTGCCCGGTGAGGACGGCGCCGAAGAAGGCGATGAGCCTTACGACGATGGCGACCAGAACGACGGCTTCGATGACGGCTACCTTCCGGAAGGCGACGCGGGCGACCATTACGAAGATGGCGAGCCCGCTCCTGAAGACGGCAGTGAGGAAGAAGGTTTCGGCGAGGGCGAACCCGAAGCCGAGGCCACTCCCGAGCCCACTCCCGCGATAGCCGCAACCCCCACTCCCGTGCCCGCCAGCCTGTACGCCAGCGGCGACATGAAGACCGCCACCAAGTACCCCTGGAAGCTGGATTCCGCCACCAGGACCAAGCACGGCATCACCGAGCTTTCCATCGGCACTTCCGAGAGGGGCGGCAGCGTGATCAGCCTGGTCGGCTTCAGCTACGGCAACCGCGAAGGCTTTAACGGCAAGAGCAACGAAGCCTACGTGTACATCCAGAACGATAAGAACCAGAGGCGCTTCTACTCGGTGACCACGGCGGAGGGCGCCAGCGGCATCACCCACACCCTCAAGAGGGGCAAGAACATGGAGTTCGCGGACTTCACCTGCGTGATCGACGTGAGCGGCTATCCCAACGGCACTTACTCCATGGGTTCCGCCAACCGCTTCAAGGCGGACGGCAGCACCTTCTCCTTCGGCTACACCTTCGGCGACGCCTACACCTTCACCGTGGTGGACGGCATAATCACCTCCATGGGAGGCAGAGAAAACTAAATGCTGAAACGACTGGCGCTGTCCGCGCTGGCGCTGGTGTGCTTTATCGCGCTGGCGGCGGGCTCGCTTGAGGACTGGTGCGCCGCATACGACCTGGTGGCGGGAGAGCACGGCCTGCCGCTCGTGGACGCGGCCGGGTTCGAAGTGGACGGCAGCGGCGCGGACGCGTATCACGTCTTCTATTTCGACGACGACACCGCGCTCATGCTGGCGCTGGAAGACGACGGCGTGCCGTTCCTGTGCGCCGTGGAGGGCAGGCTGGACGACAACCGTTTAGGCGGCATACTGGCCGCGGCCATGTGCGCGTCCAGAGACCAAAGCTACGACGAGTGCCTGAGCCTCACCCGGGCGGCGCTGGAACGCATCGCGGGCGGCATGTCCGAGATAGAAGACGAGACCGGCGGCTGGTACTACGCGGGCGGCGTGGAGGAAGAAGACGGCGTAAAGTACGTGATACTGGGCTTCAGCTACGTGGGCATGGATTTCCCCGACCTGGACAAGGGCGGGCCACGGGACCCGGAGCAGACCCCCGGACCCGAGCCGGAACCGAAAGTCAGGCCCACTCCCACACCCAAAACAGACACGCCGGTACACAGGGCGTAAACCTTTAAGCGCCGCGCTTTTCGGCAGGGGCCGTCAGTTCCCTCAGAGGCGCGGCGAAATTTTTGTTATCAGGGCGGTCAGACAGATGTATACAGCCGGCATAGACATAGGCGGCACGAACATCAAATTCGGAATATTCGACAGTGAAATGAACTGCGTGCACACGGCGCTGGCCAAGTCCGTCAGGGGCGACAGCGCGGCGCTTGCGCGGCAGATCAGATATCTTATGGACCGGAGCCCCGTAAAGCCGGACATCATCGGCGCGGGGGTGCCGGGCGCGGTGTACCGTCCTTCCGGCAAAGTCAACAGCGGCAACCTGCGCTGGGCGGGGGTGTACTTCGGAAAGACGCTCAGCGAAGTCACCGGCCTTAAAGTGTGGCTGGACAACGACGCCCAGTGCGCCCTCATGGCGGAGACGCTGGAGGGCGGCGCGTGCTTCGGCCTCACAAGCGTGGTGTACCTGACGCTGGGCACCGGGGTGGGCGGCGCGCTGCTCATAGACGGCAGGCCCTACCGGGGGCACGACAATGCCGCCGCGGAGCTGGGCCACTTCATCACCCACGCGGACGGGCTGAAATGCGGCTGCGGCTTAAGCGGCTGCTTCGAGATGTACGCTTCCGCGGGCGCGCTCTCCCGCATGGCGGGGGGCGTAAGGGCGCGCCAGGCGCTGGACCGGGCTGCCCAGGGCGATCCGGCCATGCTGCCGGCGGTGGACAAGTACGCCCGGGAGCTGGCCATAGGCGTGTGCTCCCTGTACATGATGTTCCGCCCGCAGGCCATAGTGCTGGGAGGCGGCGTGAGCGCGGGAGGAGAGATCCTGCTGGAGCACATATTCAAACACGTGCCCTCCTGCTACAACCTGGACGCCGACGTGATTCGCCGGGTGCTCAGACTGGCCACCGCCCGCAACGACGCGGGCATGCGGGGCGCCGCGGTGCTGGCGAACATGAACCTGAAATAAACAGCAAACACCTTCGGAGGTTTTTATATGAAGCTTGTCACATTCAACATCCGCTGCGAAGCCGCCGTTGACGGAGTGAACCGCTTCTTTTTCAGGCGGGGACTGATACTGGACTACATAGAACGGCAGCAGCCGGACGTGATCTGCTTCCAGGAAATGAAGCACGAGATGAATTCCTACATGCGGGAACACCTGGCCCATATCGGCTACACGCTGGTAGGCGGCGGCCGGGGCAGCGACTGGGAGAGTGAGCACAACCCCATCGCCTTCAGGCACGACAAGTATGAACTGCTGGGGCTGGACACCACTTGGCTGAGCGAAACGCCATATGTGCCGGGCTCCCGCTACCCCCTGCAGAGCAGCTGCCCGCGCATAATAACCTGGGCGCTGCTAAGGGACCTGGACAAGGGCCAGCCCTTCCACATATTCAATACCCATCTGGACCACGAGCAGGCGGACGCCCGCATAAGGGGCGCGAAGCGGGTGTGCGAAGTGATAAAGCAGCAGACCGAGAGATGGGACTTCCCCTTTGCCCTGTGCGGGGACTTTAACGCCTACCCGCAGGACGAGGAACTGGGCGTGTTTTATACGAGCCCCCTGGGCATGACCGAGCAGACCAAAGGCATGGGCACCACCTGGCATAACTGGGGCAGGGGCACCTCTCCCCAGATCGACTACATCTTCACCCGGGGCTTCGACCGGGTCGGAGAGGTGGTCAAGTGGGACCAGGAGCTTAACGGCATCTACCTGTCCGACCACTATCCCCTGGAGGCGGAACTCGTACGCACCGATGGAGGCAAGGCGTGAAGGAATACATAGAGGTGGGGCAGATAGTCAAGCCCCAGGGCATAAAGGGCGAGGTCAAGCTGATCCCCATGACCGACGACCCGATGCGCTTTGAAGGAGAAAATACCTTCTTCTTTGAGGAAAACGGAGCGTACACCCCCGTTACCGCCCGCTTTTCCCGCTTTGACGGCCAGGCCGTGTATCTGTTCATAGACGGCGTCAACGACAGAAACGCCGCCGAGGAACTCAGGGGCAGGTACCTGCTGGTGGACCGCGCCCACGCGGCGCAGCTGGACGAGGACGAGTATTTCATAGTCGACCTTATCGGGATCAGCGGCTTTGACGAGACGGGCAAAAGCTACGGCACGCTCACGGACGTCATGCAGCCCGGCGGCAACGACGTGTACGTGTTCGTGGACAAAAAGGCCCGCAGGGAGTACCTTATCCCCGCGCTCAAAAGCGTTGTCATTTCCACCGACCCTGAAAAGGGCAAGATGGTCTTCGACTCCAAGCGGCTCAGCGAAGTCAGCGTGATAAATGACATTTAAGATCCTTACGATTTTCCCCCGGATGGTGGAGGCGGTCCTCGGCGAAAGCATACTGGGCCGCGCCCGGAAAAGCGGGCTGATCAAGACGGAGGTCATAGACATCCGTCCTTTTTCCGCGTCCAGGCATAAAAACACCGACGATACCCCTTACGGCGGCGGCGCGGGCATGCTGATGACGCCCCAGCCCGTGTTTGACGCGATGAAGTACGCCATGGGAGACGGCTTTTCCGGCAAAAGGATATACCTGTCCCCCAGGGGAGGCGCGTTCACCCAGCAAAAGGCTGCCCAGCTTGCGAAGGAAGACACGCTCATACTGCTGTGCGGGCACTACGAGGGGCTGGACCAGCGGGCGATAGACCTGTGCGTGGACGAGGAGATCTCCGTGGGGGACTACGTCTTGACCGGCGGGGAGCTGGGCGCGCTCGTGATCACCGACGCGGTGGCGCGGCTGGTGGACGGAGTGCTGGGCTGCGCCGAAAGCAGCCGGGACGAAAGCTTTTCCGACGGCCTGCTGGAGTATCCCCAGTACACCCGCCCCCGGGAATTCGAGGGGCTGACGGTGCCCGAAGTGCTGCTTAGCGGCAACCAGGCGGACATAGACGCGTGGAGGAAGCGGGAGGCGCTCAGGCTGACCCTGTCCCGCCGCCCGGAACTGCTTGAGAGCGCGGCGCTGTCCAGACAGGACAGGAGCCTGCTTAGGGAGATAAAAAAAGAACAGCCCTGTGAAAAAGTGTATTTCGGCGGCTGTCCCGAGGAACTGAAGCTCAGGACGATCGAGCAGAGCGGGGGCAGGATAGTCCCCGCGGCAAAAGACGACGCCGGCACTGCCGCGCTGTTCGAGCCCGAAGAGGGAGGATCAAACGGGTGCGCGCGCGCCTTCACCGCGTTCTTTTCCGAAGCGGCGCTCGCGTTCTCGCCCCTGGCGTTCGACCCCGCGGTCACGGAAATAAGCGGGGACGAGGGGATAAGCGAGGCGATGCTGTTCGGGGGCGACGCTTTCGACTTCGCCTGCGTGGCGGCGCGGCTGCTGCCGGTAAAGGAAGTTAAGGACGGAACGGTAAAATACGGTTCCTCCCGCCGGATACGGCACATTCCCGCCGAAAAGCCCCGGCTAAAGTGCAGGTTCAAAGACGGCGGCGAAATTGACCGTCCGCTCAACCGTTATTCCCAGGCTTTCGTGAAGTGGCTGGCCGCTTTCCCCGTTTCGGGCGGCGGAGAAGCGGAAAAATGGGCGGAAGCGGCAAAAAAGATATACGGACAGATAAAACACGGCGCCGAATAGAGGGCGCCGCGTTTTTTATGCGCTGTTATTTGGCCGGAAGCGGGGAATACGCGCTTTATTCTCCCCTTGCCGCTTTGACGGCGGCTTCGAGCGCGCGCACCATGGTGTCTATGGGCAGGCAGAATTTTCCGGGGTGGCGGGGCGCCTGCTCGAGGCACCAGGGCAGGTGTATGAAGTCCGCCTTCACGGGCGTGCCGCTGAGACAGGACAGGATTTGGTAGAACACGTCGTTGCACACGAATGTGCCCGCGCTCCCGCTCACCCGGGCGGGGATGCCCTCTTTCAGCACGGCATCTGCCAGCACAGCGGGGTCCAGGGTGGCGAAAAGTTCGCTTGAGCCGCCTTCGAGTATCTTTTCTCCGCCGCATACCCTGCCGGCGTTGTCCGGCGCCTTGGCGTTTCTTTCGTTCACCGCCCGCTTTTCTGGGGTGACGGCGTCCCGTCCGCCCGCCTGGCCGACCATTATCACGATGTCCGGCTTTACGCGCCCGATCTCGGAGAAAAGCAGGCGGCCCGCCGTTTCGTATTCCACGGGCAGGATCAGCTTATGTATCCCTTCGCCTTGCAGGCGCAGCACCGCCTCTTTCGCGGGATTTATCTCCTCCCCGCCGAAGGGCTCGAAGGCGCTTATGAGCAGCTTTTTCATGGGAACACCTCACGCATAACGGAAAAATTAACAGTATCTGTCGCAAAAGCGACTTTATCTTACAGGGAATTGTATTATAATAATCCCGCGAATGCAAGACAAACGGAGGAATTTATAATGGAAAAATACGTGGAATCCACCACTCTTATCGGCCAGATCGTGCGTGAGTATCCCGAAGCCATCGAAGTGCTGCTGGGAAGCGGCATGCACTGCCTGGGCTGCCCCGCCTCTCAGGCGGAGAGCATCGCGGATGCCTGCATGGTGCACGGCATCGACGCGGACGAGCTGCTTGAAGCGGTGAACGCCGCCATCGCCGAAGCCAGAAAGTAAGAGCTGACGATAACAAAGACCCGCCGGGAAAACCCGGCGGGTCTTTTTGCGCCGGGAATTACCCGGCAGGGTCAGGTCTTAGTTCTCGGCGTCGTACACCGCAGCCTTCTCCTCGTGGATGGCGTCAAGGCCGGCGGCGCAGTAGTCCGCGACGATCTTCTCGTACAGCGCGTCAAACTCCTCTTCGGGGCAGGTGATGAGCTGGGCGGAAGCATCCTGGAACATGACGCGCAGCTGCTCGCCGTACTTGGTTTGGCTCTCGATGGGAGTGGTGAAGCGGTAGTTGTGGATGTAGTTCTTGTTGGCGTTGTTGGCGATGATCTGCTCCATCAGGTACTCAAAGCCTTCGGGGCAGTAGGTAGCCGCCATGGCTTCGGGAGACACGGAGGCGCGGCGGGTCTGGGTGACCATCACGAACAGGTCGATGTTGGCGTTGGTGGACACAAAGCGGTCGGGTCCGTCGTACTCGGAGTTGAGCACTCTCAGCCCGTTCACGACGTTGTAGTGCTTGCCTTCCTCGCCGTACTCCAGGTAGTCCAGGACCTCGGGCTGGGCCATCCAGTTGATGTACATCATAACGGCTTCGGGATGCTTGCAGCGGGCGGTGATGCCGGTGGAGATGCCGATGGCGTCCGCCTGGTAGTCGTACAGGGTCTCGCCCTCGGGCACACCGGAGCGGGCGTCAAGGATGGCCAGCTTGGCTTCGGGGCAGTTCTCCATCAGGGTGGAGATCACGTCGGAGTTGACGGCCAGATAGAAGCCGTACACGCCGGCCTTGCCGTTTACGAAGTCGGTCTTGGCCTGGTTGCCGTCGGCGTCAAGGGCGAATTCCTTGGAGATCAGGCCCTCGTTGTACATGGTGTTGAGCACCTTGTAGTTCTTGTAGATAGGCTCCCAGTCAAGGGACACGACCTGCAGGTCGCTGTAGATGGCGATCTCGCGGGGGTCGGTGTGACCGGTGCGGTAGGAGTCGGCGCGCATGCCGGTGGTGGAGGGCAGGCCCTGGGTGGCGGGGATGGTGTAGTCTCCGCCCAGGTTGGCGTCACGGAAGGCGCGCAGCACGTCCAGGTATTCCTCGACGCTGGTGGGCATCTCCATGTTCACGGCCTCCAGCCAGTCTTCGCGGATGACGGTGGCCCAGTTGTCCGCGGCGTCGCGGGCGGCGGGGAAGTACATCTGCGTCTTCTTGCCGTTCACGTTGTACTTGCCGGCTTCATATGCGGCCTCGCCTACGTAAGCCAGGTAGTCGGGCATGAACTCCTCGACCATTTCCTCGTCGATCGGGGCCACGAACTTCTGTCCGATGTAGGCCAGCAGCTGGGGATTGTCGTAGTGGAAGATCATGTCGGGGGCGGTGTCGTCAGAGCCCATCAGGGTGGTGAAGTCCCTCACCTCTTCGGAACGGGAGATGGGAATGTAGGTCACCTTGATGTTGTACTTGTCACCGAAGTTCTCCTGTACCCAGTGGGTCCAGTAGTTGTCCTCGATGGGGTCCTTGATGCCGTTGCGCTGGTAGATGGGCACCTTCAGCTCGATCTGCTCGGCATAGCGGATCACTTTGGCGCCGGACTCGGTGTAGAACACTTCGTCTTCAGCCAGGCAGAAGCTCGCGGCGGACAGCGCCAGCACGAGCGCCAGGATGATGGAAACCAGTTTCTTCATTAACGGTTCCTCCTTAAATATTTATTCCGGCGGTTTTCCGCCATGAATACGACATTATGAGCCGTCAGCTGTCAGCCGTTAGCTTTTAGCTGTTAGCTGTGAGAATGCGCCTGCGGCGCAGGAATCGGTCAATGGTCGTTGGTCATTGGTCGTCGCCATAGGGCGACAATATTTGTTTATTGAAGCAACCGCAATGACGCACAAAGCACACTTTTTTTCGTCCTGCTCTAATCCGCAAGGGCGGCTTCGCTGCCCTGAGGATGAATTTTCGCGAAGGACAGCTTGCCGTCTGTAACGAAAATTCATTCATTGCGGGATTTCTGCTCGGAAATGCCGCAGCATTTCAGGAAATCCCGTTCCTTAATTGTTTCGGGCGTTTACCAAACGCCGGAAACAATCATATGATTGAAATGAATCCTCGATTCATTTCAATCAATGGCATCAGCCCTTCACCGCGCCGATCATTATGCCGGTCACGAAGTAGCGCTGCAGGAAGGGGTAAAGTATGATGATGGGCAGGGTGGCGAACATGACGCAGGTTGCCTTGACCACTTCGCCCGTCACGTAGGAGGCGGTGCCGCCCTCCGCCAGGTTTGCGGAGTCGGTAGCCATGCCCATCAGGTAATACAGCTTGAGCTGCATGGGGTAGAGCCTGGTGCTTTTTATGTAGTACAGCGCGTCGCCGTAGGCGTTCCAGCGCCCCACGGCGAAGAACAGGCACAGAGTGGCCAGCACCGGCTTGGACAGGGGGATCACCACCCTGAACAGCACGCTCCAGTAGCTGGCGCCGTCCAGGAACGCGGCCTCCTCCAGCGAGGCGGGCACGGTCGACTCTATGAACGAGCGCATGATGATTATGTTGTAGGCGCTGAACGCCAGGGGCAGTATAAGCGACCACAGGGTGTTTAGCATCTTAAGGTCGTTCATCAGCAGGTAATCCGGTATAAGGCCGCCGCCGAAGTACATGGTGAACATGAACAGGAAGGCGATGGCGCCGCGGCCCTTTAATTCCTTCTTGGTCAGCGGGTACGCCGCGAACACGGTGAGCAGCATGCCCACGCCCGTGAACGCCGCGGTGATGCCCACGGTGAGCAGCAGCGAGCGCATCATGGACGCGTCCGCCAGCACCATGCGGTAGCCCTCTAT
Source organism: Clostridia bacterium (assembly GCA_017648805.1). The sequence goes on along the minus strand of JAGCIC010000111.1, from coordinate 2,249 downwards.
GGAGAAGTCCACGGGCCAGAACAGCACCTTCTGGCTTATGACCGCGCCGTTGGAGGACAGGGACATGGCCATCACGTGCATAAACGGCAGCAGGCACATCAGCGCGACGATTATCAGCAGCGCGTGGTTGATTATGTCGAAAGTGACGCCGCCCGCGCCTTTCTTTATGGCGGAGGGGCGTTTTGATGTCTTTATGCCTGTCATTTTAACGCCCTCCTATATGAGCCCGCTCTCGCCCAGGGATTTGGCGATGCGGTCGGACACAAGTATCAGCGTAACGCCGATCACGTTCTGGAACAGGCCCATGGCGGTGGCGTAATGGTATTTGCCGTTGGCGAGACCCACGCGGTAAATGTAGGTGGAGATCACGTTGGCGCTTTTGAGCACCACGTAGGGGTTGCTCAGGGAATTCACGCGCTCGAAGGAGGAGCCCAGTATCCTGCCCAGGTTCATGATGAGCAGCGTGACCACCGTGCCGCGTATGCCGGGCAGGGTGATGTGCCAGATCTTGTTGAAGCGCCCCGCGCCGTCTACCGTGGCGGCCTCGTAGAGCTCCGCGGAGATGCCGGTTATGGCGGCCAGATAGATTATGGTGCCCCAGCCCATGCTCTGCCACACGCCTATGAACACGTACACCACCTGCCACAGGGTGTTGTCCTCGAGGAAGGGCACCTTCTGCCCGCCGAGCTTGGTGATCATCAGGTTCATTATGCCGGTCTCGGTGCGCAGCATGGTGATGAACAGTGACGCGATAATGACCCAGGACAGGAAGTGGGGCAGGTATATGACCGTCTGCGTCACGCGCTTAAAGCCCTTGCTGCCCACTTCGTTCAGCATGATCGCCAGGATTATGGGCATGGGGAAGCCGAACGCCAGGTCGAACACGTTGAGCTTCAGCGTCTGCAGTATCACGCTCACCGAGTCGGAGCGGCTGAACAGGTAACGGAAGTTCTCTATGCCGTTCCAGGGACTGCCCCAGATGCCGTCCATCATTCCGAAATCCTTGAAGGCCATCACCAGGCCCGTCATGGGCCAGTACTTGAACAGCAGGCAGAAGCTCAGCGGCAGCGCCAGCATGCAGTACAGCGGCCAGTAGCGGCGGATATAGTTTTGTGCGCTGCGCCGCTTTGCCGGCAGCGCGGAAGCAGAGGAGGTCATAGCTGTTTTCTCCGTTTTTTTATATGAGGCGGGTACCTGATTTCAATGTTTATTATACAGCATAACGGGGCATATTGCAAGCGGGGAGGCGCGGCGCCCGGCGTTTATAAGCGGGCGCGCGGAAGCAAAAAAAACGGAGGGGGAAGCGTTCCCCCTCCGCAGGTATCATGTATTATTCCTTGACTTTGCCCATGTTCTCGGCATGGCCGGACACCATGTTGTCCTCGCCGGAGGACATCTTGCCGTTGTTGACCAGCAGGTTGGTGATGATGCCCATGATCATGGCGGTAGCCAGGGCGGATACGGTCAGCAGCGCGCCGCCGGTGATGTCGTTGTGGCCGAAGCTCAGGGTCAGGCCGCCGATGCCGCACACCAGTATGGCCGCGACCACGAACAGGTTCTTGCTGTTGCCCAGGTCCACGTTCTTGAGCATCTGCAGACCGCTGACGGCGATGAAGCCGTACATGGCGATGCAGGCGCCGCCCATGACGCACTTGGGAATGGAGTTGATGAAGGCCACGAAGGGGGTGAAGAAGGCAAGCACGATGCAGCCGATGGCCGCGCCCAGTATGCTCACTATGGAAGCGTTGCCGGTGATGGCCACGCAGCCGATGGATTCGCCGTAAGTGGTGTTGGCGGCGCCGCCGAAGATGCCGCCCACGATGGAGCCTACGCCGTCGCCCAGCAGGGTCCTGTCAAGGCCGGGATCGGTGATGAGGTCGCGGTTGATGATGTTGGAGAGGTTCTTGTGGTCAGCCATGTGCTGCGCCAGCTCCACAACGCCGATCGGGATGAAGGTGAGGGCGATGTTGGCGATATCGGAACCGGAGAGCTTGATGGCGCCGTAGGTGCCCTCGGCGATCTCGCTCGCCTCGACCAGCTCGGTCTGGAAGGCCTTAAGGAAGGTGAACTTGGGGTAGTCCAGTATGCTGGAGAACTTGAAGGGGCTGAAGGTGGCGGCCAGGGTGTCCAGGTCGATGATCTTGAGCACCGCAGTGTCAGTGGCCCTGCCGATCAGGGTCAGGATGAGCGCCACGATGTAGCCTGCGGCGATACCGATGATGAAGGGGATAAGCTTCATGCCCTTGGTG
>JAGCIC010000110.1 GCA_017648805.1 Clostridia bacterium | reverse complement strand
TGCCATGGCGCGCGGCACTTCGGCCTCGGCCTCGACCACCTTCGCGCGCATTTCCTGCACGGAAGCTTTCATTTCCTGCTCGCGGGCGACAGCCATGGCACGGCGCTCTTCCGCCTTCGCCTGGGCGATGCGGCGGTCGGCTTCGGCCTGGTCCAGCTGCAGCTGGGCGCCCACGTTGCGGCCCACGTCCACGTCCGCGATGTCGATGGAGAGGATCTCGTAGGCGGTGCCCTTGTCAAGGCCTTTGTCCAGCACGGTCTGGCTGATCAGGTCGGGATTCTCCAGCACGGCCTTGTGGGTGGCGGAAGAACCGATGGTGGTGACGATGCCTTCGCCGACACGGGCGATGATGGTCTCCTCGCCGGCGCCGCCCACCAGGCGCTCGATGTTGGTGCGCACGGTGACACGGGCTTTGGCGCGCAGCTCGATGCCGTCCTTGGCTATGGCGGCTACGGGAGGCGTTTCGATGACCTTGGGAAGCACGCTCATCTGCACGGCCTGCAGTACGTCGCGGCCTGCCAGGTCGATGGCGCAGGCGGTGGTGAAGGACAGGTCGATGGAGGCCTGCTTGGCGGAAATGAGGGCGTTTATGACCCTTTCCACGTTACCGCCTGCCAGGTAGTGGGTCTCCAGCATGTCGGTGGTCACGTCCAGGCTGGCTTTGCAGGCCTTGATGTAGGCGTTCACGATCTTCTGGGGAGAGATGCGGCGGAAGCGCATTCCCACCAGGGAGCTGATCTTGACCGGCGCGCCGGACGCCCGAGCGGTGATCCACAGCCCCAGGGGCACGTAGCGCAGGAAGAGCAGTATGAATACAAGGATGACGACTATAAGGATGATGATAAGTTCAGGCATTTGATACCTCCGTTATTTATCGGCCTCAGCCGGTTTTACTGTGAGCTTTTTGCCCTCGGTCCTCAGCACGGTCACCCGGGCGCCCTTGGGGATATAGCCGCCCTCGGACAGCACTTCCAGGCGTTTGCCGCCTATCAGCGCCTCGCCTACGGGGTTGAGCGGCGTGAGCGCTTCGCCTTCCTGGCCCACCAGGGATTCCTCTTTGTTGATATCCGGGACCGGGGTGGATTCCCCGAGAATGATGCGGGACTTGGACAGACGTCCGCTGACGGCGCTCTTAAGGGACAGGGCCACCGCGCAGGAGGCCACCGCCAAAGACGCCAGCAGGGTGATCAGTCCACCGGTCACGCCGTAATTCCTCCACATCAGCCAGGTGCCTACAGCCAGAAGCGACGCTCCCGCAAGGCCGGGCAGACCCAGCCCCGGGGTGATCGCCTCCAGGGCGATAAGCCCGGCGCCTACCGCCAGGCAGGCAATGATAATTACGATTTCGGGCACGATTTTTCACCTCCCTCAGCGTATATTATACCAAAGATCGCCATGGGGGTCAAGAATAAACCCCCTTCCATCAGGAAGGGGGGAAAAATGGCGGCGCTACAGCTTGTATATCCTGACGCCCTCGAACTTTTTGAGGAGCTTGAGCATGCTGTTGAAGGGCTTCCAGTCCTTGCCCTGTTCGTCGGGGGAGAGGCTTTCGTAATGGGCGAGGATCTCGTTTTCATCCTTCCAGCCGTCCATGCACAGTATGTGGCGGCGCGTCTGCTCTCGCAGGGCTTTCTGCGCGGCGGGATCACCCTTTACACAGGGGGCGGTCAGGTACTCGTCGCCCCGGGTCCAGCCCATGGCCTTGTGCTGTTTGACCCAGCGCTCGTGCTCCATGGGCGCGAACACGTCTATCTGCGCTTTGGTGAACTTTTCAAGCAGCTCGTAGTCCACGGGGCGGTCGGTGTAGAAGCAGCCCAGGGCGTTCAGATAGCGGGAAAAGCTCTTGACCTGGTTTATGTTGCTTAATTTGTATTCCAGCGACATGCTGTCGAACTCCGCTTCCAGGGTCTCCACGGGCACGGAATCCTCCCTGCCCTGGTAGCTGTAGCGGGCGTTGAGCGCCACGGCGAAGTCGTACATGTGCAAAAAGCTGCTCACGGACAGGAAGGTGTGCTTGGCAGACCTGTCCGCCTTTTTGAGAGCGACGTTAACCGTGAAGGGGATCTCCGTCAGGTCCACTATCTTTTCTATGTCGGTCTTGAAGCGCTGTTCCTTTTCGGCCATGTCGCTGAAGGCCTTCAGACGGGGAGGCTTGCCCTGCCTGCCGCCCTCTTCCCAGGCGGTGTAGGCGCGGGAGAAAGCGTCGATCTTGGGCTTTTCTTCCCGGTCATAGATATATGTGGCGTTAATGCGCCCGCCGCCAAAGTCAATGTAAGCGCCCATGGGGTGCAGTTCGGTGCGGGAGGAACGGCCGTAGGCGGTGCGGTCCCAGCACTGGAGCTCGTCGCACAGCATCAGCAGGAACGCCAGGGGATGCAGGCAGGCTTTGAGGGGCGGCTTGCGCTCCGGGGATTTATAGAACGCGACGGCGAACTTGAACAGGCTGTTATGCAGCATTATGGCGGTCAGGGCGTCCAGGTGGGCCTTGGTCAGGCGCTTGCCGCCCAGCACGCCCGCCAGCTCCTGGAACAGGCGCGCGGCGCTGAAAAAGCCGTGATCCATGAAGTAGCCGAACTTGTCGGGATCGGTGGGCTTGGTGCGGATGGTCTCAGTCATTTTCGCTTCATCTATGCCGTAAGCCTCGCCCAGGGTGTTTTGTATGCCCCAGGCCAGCAGTTCAGGCACGGAAGAGAAATCCTTGCCGAACAGCTTTTTAAGCGCTTCGCGGGCGTCCGGGCATATGTCGGTAAGGCACTCAAGGTCGCGGTAGGCGATGTACAGGCTGCCGGGTCCCCGCTGCTTGCGGTCCACTTCGAAGTAGGCAAGTATCTGCTCGAAGGGGATCTCGAAGGGGTAGCCGATGTCGTGGAACAGGCTGGTCAGGCCCCAGTACTCAAGGAAGAACGCCGCCGCTTTGTGTTCGTTCTCCGCGCCGCCTAAGCCGTAAAAGGCGTTGAACGTGTCCCGGAACAGAGGATTGGTCTCGTATATGGCCAGGCCCAGGGCGAACACGTACACGGAGTGGGAATAGTGGTCCCTGTGCTTCATCAGCAGGGAGCTGGCGTTGGACTCGAACTCGCTTAAAAGTTCCACCATCTTCTGGCTGCGGCAGTACTCGCCCATGAACATCTCCAGCCAGGAGTAATACACGGTGTAGGCGTCCTCGGCCACGCCGGAGTCAATGAATTTTTCCAGTTCCCTTTCCAGGCACAGCCGGTCCGTGTCCTTCTGCATGTTGAAGGGCACCTGGTTGGGGCGGATGCCCGTGCCCAGATATCTGCCTTGCCGGGCTTCCTCTTCGGTGATCTCGGCGTCGAACCTCAGGCCCTCGCACCTTTCGTGCAGGAACCTGAGCGCCGCGCTTTTAAGGTCCGTGCCCCTTCGGGCGCCTCCGGCCAGATAGGGCTGTTTAGGGCCCAGGTCTTTGCCGAGCAGTTTTTTGTTGCGCGCGCGCATGGCTGCAAAAGCTGTGTATCCCATATTCCGTCTCCCCGCCTGTTTATTTGTCCGCGTTAAGCTGTCTTGCGTAGGAAAGCACTTCCTCTGCGGAAGTGAAGATGTTCCCGATCAGGGCGCTGCCGTCGTCGAACAGCACCACCGCGTCGCCCGTTTTTTCGTCAAAGCCCCAGTCCCGTACGGGCTTGGCCGCATACAGCCGGTACAGGGTCTGCCCGGTCTTCATGTCCGCCACGCAGAAGCGGCTTGCGTCCTTGGTGGCGCACATCAGGTAGCGGCTGTCGCTGCTGAAGGTGAAACCGCCCGCTTCGTGCTCAAAATACCAGTCGTCGTTAAAAAACACCCGTTCGCCCGTGGCCAGCTCGTAAACGGCGATCGCGTTAACGCCGCTGCTGAGCGCCACCAGGCGGCTGTCCGGTGAAAAGTTGATCCAGTACCCGGGGGTGAAGTCCCTGACTTTGTACTGCCAGTTGGTGCCGTCCATCCTTAGGACCGTGAAGCCGGGGCCGTTGACCTCGCTGTACACCGCGTAACTGTCGTCGGGCGTCATCACCCGGTGGATTTCGTTGCGCTCGCAGTACACGCTGCCGCTGTAGTTGTCCGCGGTGTACTGGGTGCCGCTGCCCATGCCGGTAAGTATGTAGCCGGAGGACAGGTAGCGTTCGCCCGAGGGATCGGCGGCGTATAAATAGCTTATTGACTTGAGCACCAGTTCGCCCGTGGCCGCGTCGTGCACGCCGTCGCCGCACAGGAAGTACCTGCCGTCCGGGGTCGCCGCGGCGCAGAAGGTGTTTTCAAGCGTATAAAGGATCTCGCCGGTGCCGGCGTCGTACACCACGCCCGTGTAGCCCAGGTAATCCGTAGCGTCGGCGCGCTCGTTGTCGAAAATAAGATTTCCTGCCCACACCGGGGGCTCGCCCATGCTTTCGGGTATTTCGTCTATGTGCTGGACGCCTTTTTCGCGGGTGACCTGCCAGAGTATCTCGTCGGTCTCTATGTCGCACACGAACACATTATTAAACTGGTGCACAAACAGCTTTTTGCCGTCCGGAGACAGGGCGTAGCCGTTTATGGCCTTATAGGGAGTTTCCAGTTTGTAAACGAAAGTGGGGCCGTCGGTGTCGACAATGTCAAAGCCCTCGGAATCGAATCTTGCAAGATACTTGTCCCCGAATGCAAGCCCGCTGCTGCCCTGATACGACCTTTCGGTCTTGTACCACAGCATTTTCTCGGCGTCCGGGTCATTTACGGTGTCCCAGATCAGGAAGCCCTGCTCGAACACCGCCAGCACGTCATCCCCGTGAAAGCACGCGGTGCTGACCCAGCTTATGTTGTCCAGGTCGTTTATTTTTTTGCCGGTCTGAGCGTCGATCAGGCGCACCAGGTGATCATAGTGTGAAGTGACCACCACCTGGCTGGAGTCTTCCTTCCATCGGGCGGAAGTGATCAGCTGGTTGAAGGAGGAGCTCCACAGCAACCGGCCCGTAGCGGCGTCGCAGCAGTCCAGTATATAGCCCGAAGAGGGGATAAGCACCTTCGTGCCGTCGGGGGAGAAGAACTGCGTGGCGCGCTTGGCGCTCACCGCGAAATAGTCCACCGCCGAATCCAGCTTTACTTCCGTGGACAGGTCGCCCGCGTAGCACGCCTGTTCCAGCAGGGAGACAAGGGGTTCCTCCCGGTATCCGCCTATGGAATCGGAGAGTTCCCGCGCCTTGAGCAGCACGTCCCGGGCGAAAGACTTTCTGCCGTCGGTAACGGCGGAAGAGGCCTGCTCGATAAGCAGATCGTACTCGTTTTTTGCTGAAGCGACGCGCTCCGCCTCGAGCCTGTTTTTCTGGTAGGACAGATAGCCGAATATGCCGCCCGCGGCCACCAGCGCCGCGCAGGCCGCCAGGGCAATGTTCCGGCGCAGGCGCCGCTTCTGGCGCATATACAGGCCGTCGAAAGTGGTGCCCAGCATGGGGGCGAGTATGCGCAGCTTCTCCTTTTTCAGCTTTTTGAGGCTGCCCTTGAGCGTATCGCTCCTGACGTCAGCGGCCAGGGGCTCTATGTCCGTCTCGTTGCCCTGCGCGTCCTTGCCCTTGCACAGAAGGGCAGGAAAGGCGTCCTGGGGCTCGCCTTCCGCCAGCACCGCCAGCACCCGATCGCGGCCCCGGTGCTCTATGAAATACTCCAGCTCACGCATGCACCAGCGGCTTTCCAGATATCTGGGAGAGCACACGCAGATGAGCCAGTCGCTGTTGTCCAGCGCGGTCTCTATATCCCTACCCAGGTTCGAAGACAGAGGCAGTTCCTCCTGGTCGCGGAACACGTTGCCCGGGTGCTTGAGCCCGGTATCTCCGCGCAGGGCGGAGGGGATGGAGTAGGTTTCGATAAGGCTGTGCAGGCGCTGGGCGATCTCCTTGTCCGGAGTGTAGTGCCTGTAGCTTATAAAGGCGCAGTACCGGCGCTGTTCCATCTGTTTGCCTCCCCGGTGATCGTTGATATTTGCTTGCGGCCGCACATATTTTAACATATCGGGAGCGCGCGCACAATACGCTCAGGTCCATATTTCTTTCCCGGCGTGGCATGGAGACTCAAATACGGCGGGGCTTATTGCAAATGGAGCCATAATAAAGTATAATCCGTTCAGAACACCGCACAGGAGGGGATAATATGCCGAATCTGTTTCCGAGGACCATGGTAGAGAATATCTCGCTGCCGCGCATGCTGATAGGCACCAACTGGATGCTGGGGTGGAGCCATACCACGACTTCGGCGGACCATATGATACAGCGCCGCTTCGCGGAGCCTGCGCCTTTCAGAAAAATGGTCGAAGCGTACTTAAACTGGGGGATAGACGCCATGATGGCGCCTTTCGGCGGCCACGACGCGCTTCTGACCGGCATAAAGGAAGCCGAGCAGGCCGCGGGCAGGCATATAATAAAGATCGACACGCCCATAATCGACGTGGCGGACAGCGCGAAGTCCCGCCAGGAAGCGGAAAGGGTGATTGCCGAGTGCGCCAAAAACGGGTCAGAGATCTGCCTTATCCACCACAGCTCCGCCGAGCAGCTGGTGAGCAAGCTCAAAGGTACAATGGACCGCCTGCCTGACTATCTGGACATGATCCGCCAGCACGGCATGGTGCCGGGTCTGTCGGCCCACATGCCGGAACTCATACTGTATTCCGACGCCAACGGATACGACGTGCAGACATACATACAGATATACAACTGCGCGGGTTTTCTGATGCAGGTGGAAGTGGAGGGCGTGCGCGCCATAATCGAAAACGCGAAAAAACCCGTAATGACCATAAAAGCCATGGCGGCGGGCCGCGTGTCGCCCTATGTGGGGCTGTCGTTCTCCTTTGCCACCCTGCGCCCCTGCGACATGGTGACCGTAGGCGCGCATACGCCGGAGGAAGTGGACGAGGACGCCGAGATCGCCCTGGCGGCCATAGAGCGCCGCTATCCCAACCTGCAGCGCCGCTCCAGCCCGAACAAGACCGCGGTGCTGGGCGGAGACGTGAAATAAGCAAGGGAGACGAGCATAAAAACCGCCGCAGCGTTTTGCTCCATGGGCGGTAACACCGCCTTCGCCGCCCGAAAGACAGGCCCGACCCGTGCAACAAAGAGAAGATCATGGCGTTCTGCAACAGCTGCCGCTGAAAGGGAACGTCAGTCCTGACAGGGCCAAAAGTGCCCGCACTTGACAGGGCGGAAGCAAAGTCATAAAATATGTTTGGATGCAGGCGGTTCAAAAGCCGTCCGGGTCCGAATAAGAGAGAAACGAGGAATAAAAGATATGTTGATCAAACTGCTGGTAGCGCTGGTGATAGGCGGCGTGAGCGGTTTTGCCGCGAACAAACTGATGAAGGGCAAGAGCGACAACATCGTGCTCAACGTGATACTGGGCCTGGTGGGCGGTCTTGTGGGCGGCTTCCTGGGCAGCCTGATAGGCATAGGCGGCGGCTGGGTGATGAGCATTATCCTGTCCATCGCGGGCTCCTGCCTGGTGGTGTGGCTGTACAGGAAGTTCATCAAGTAAGCTGACAGCTGGGAGACGGCTATGCTCGGCAAGATATTCACAATATTCCTGGCGGTATTCATCGTGCTGGGAGCGATCGGCTATGTGATATCCCGCCGCCGCGCCAAAAAGGGCGAGGGCGACGGACTGCCGGATCACGGCTTTGATAACCTGGTGGATCTGAAAGACAGGTTCAACCGTGCGCGCTATATGAACCGAGACGCGGAGAAGGACGGGGAAAAAGAGGATAAATGACTCTCCGCCCGGAAAACAACTGGAGCGGGCCTTTTGGCCCGCTCCAGTTTTATACGCTCTAAGCGTTCTGATCTTTGAATACCCGGCGTATGGCGTCAAGGTAGCCGTAGCCGTACAGGTCGTCAGGTTCAAGGTAACTGCTTTCCGTCCACTCGTTCCAGCTGTTCACCGTGATGAGAGGGGGCTGATCGGGGTGTCTGTCCGCGTAGGCTTTGGCCAGGCACAGCGCTTTTTCGATGTTCTCCGGCGTGCAGTTTTTAAGTATCCCGGGGCGGAAGTCGATAAAGCGGGGGTTGTTGTCCCAGCCTGCGCTCACATGAGGGAAGTAGGGGAAAGGCAGGGTATCGTCCAGACGCTTCCACTCCTTTTCCACGTCCCTGAGCACGTCGGCGTAGTCCCGGTCTATGTCGGTGAAATGCACGTACTGATAGTGGGAGCAGCTGTCGAAACCCAGATCGCCGAAGGCTTCCGCGGGCACGTTTTTGGAGCCGTCCGCGCCGCTTAAATTGGTGAAGGAACTGTTCCACATGGTGAACTGCAGGTGCAGGCCGGGCAGTCCCGCTTTTACGCAGGCTTTCCTGAACCAGTCAAGCGCGGCTTTGGTGGCCTCAATGCCGCCCAGACCTGCCGCCAGCTTCGGTACGTCGTATATCATGAACACGGGCTTGCCGTCTATGGTGTAGTAATTTGGCAGCTTAAAGTACTTTTCGATCACCCGGCTCATGGCGCGCTCGAATTCGGCGCGGTCCACCGAGCCCTGCCACACCACGGTGTCCGGGTCACGGGAATTGCGCTTGTCCCACAGCACGCCCGCGTCATGGTTGGCCCACATCAGGTAGAACTTCATTGTCGCGCTGTTTTTTGCCTTGAGGAAGCCGTCGTTTAAGCAGTTTTCCAGGAAGGGCCGGCGGTCGTACCAGTACCAGTCGTATATGAAAACGTTCACGCCGTGGCTGACGGCGGCGTCTATTTCCATCTCCATAACGCCGGGATCGGCTTCGTTCACATAGCCCCACAGGGGCTTGCGGGGCCACAGGTGGCCGGGGAACTTCTTCTCGGCGCTTTTGACCGACTGCCATTCGCCGATGCCGTCGGGCCAGAAAATGCGGGTGCGCTTTTCGTCTCCGGTGTAGGCGGGCCAGACGTAGGCGGCGATATCGTAGTGCTTCATATCATGCGTACCTTTCCGCGCGAAGCGTCATTTATCAAGTCTGCGGCCGCAGTAGGGGCAGTAATGCTTCTCGTCTTCGGCAGGTTTGCCGTCGTCGTTTTCCGTGCGCTCGTTTATCACGGAGGAGAAGCCCGCCGCAAGTATGCCGGTGGGGATGGCGATTATGCCTATGCCCAGCAGCGCGATCACCGAAGCGAACAGCCGCCCGGTATGGGTGACGGGATATATGTCGCCGTAGCCCACGGTGGTCAGCGTGCAGATGGCCCACCACAGGGCGCTGATCACGTTGGGGAACGCTTCCGGCTGCACGGGGTTTTCCACGGTGTACATCACTATCGCCGAAAACAGCATCACGAAAAAGCATATGACTATGGATATAACAAGCTGCGAGGCGGACTTTTTGACCACTTTCACCACTATGCCGAGCGCGTCAAAGTACCTGCCCAGCTTCAGGATCCTTAACAGCCTTAACAGCCTCAGCAGCCTTAGCATGCGCAGGAACCTTAGATCTATGGATATGAACGGGATAAAGAAGGGCAGTATCGCCGCCAGGTCCACTATTGCCATGAAGGAGCGCATGTACCTTAAGCGGGGGTGCTTTGCTTCCGGGTACAGCAGATCCGCCGTCCAGATCCTGAGCAGGTATTCGACGGTAAATACCGCCACGGATACGTATTCGAATATTTTGAATACCGTGGCGCAGCTTTCGGCGATACCGCTGAACGATTCCAGTATTATGGAAAGGATGCTCAGCAGGATAAGGGTCATTATCGTGCCGTCGAACAGACGGCTCAATATATCGCCTTCCTCCGCTTTGTTTATGATCTCGAATACCCGTTTTTTCAGCATCTGAGCGCACCTCCGTGAAAAAAGGCTGTCGCCGGTCGCGAACTTTGTTCCATATGATAGCACATACGGGGAATAAAGTCCACATTTTGCACAGTGATGTGGGAAAAGAAGACGCTTGCGCGGCAACGTCGCAGACGAAGGCTTTTTGAGTATAAGGGGACGCGCGCATGTCAGCTAAGCGGAGAAAAAACCCGTCCCGGCTTCATCCGAAGCCGGGACGGCGGTTTATACGGTTTATTTTGAAGTGAGGTCCTGAGTGTCCATGGCGATGGCCAGTTCCTCGTTGGTGGGGATGACCCACACGCTCACCTTGCTGTCGGGAGCGGAGATCAGCTTTTCCTCGCCCCTGACCTTGTTGGCTTCGGGATCAAGCTTGATGCCCAGGAACTCCAGGCCTTCGCATACCTTCTGGCGTCCCAGCGCGTCGTTCTCGCCGATGCCGGCGGTGAAGATCAGGGTGTCCAGCCCGCCCATGGCGGCGGCGTAGGCGCCGATGTACTTCTTGATGCCGTACTGCCACATATCCAGCGCCAGCTTGGCGTTCTCGTTGCCCGCGTCGGCGGCGGTGTTGACGTCGCGCATGTCGGAGGACACGCCGGAGATGCCCAGCAGGCCGCTTTCGCGGTTGAGCATGGTCAGGGTGTTGGTGACGGACAGGTTTTCGAGGTTGGCGATGAACTCGACCACGGCGGGATCCACGTTGCCGCTGCGGGTGCCCATCAGCACGCCCTCAAGGGGAGTAAGGCCCATGGAGGTGTCCACGCACTTGCCGTCCACTACCGCGCTCAGGGAGGAACCGTTGCCCAGGTGGGCGATGATCATCTTGTCGTGCTTGTAGCCCTTTTCGCCCAGCAGCTCCGCGGCCCTCTGGGACACATAGCGGTGGGAAGTGCCGTGGAAGCCGTAGCGCCTGACAGCATGCTTGTCGTAATACTTCTGGGGCACGCCGTACATGAACGCCTTGGGAGGCATGGTCTGGTGGAAAGCGGTGTCGAACACGGCCACCTGGGGCGTGCCGGGCATGACCTTCTCGCAGGCCAGTATGCCCTGCAGGTTGGCGGGGTTGTGCAGAGGGCCGAGGGGATAGCAGGCGCGGATGGCCTGCTTGCAGGCGTCGTCCACTATGCAGCTTTTGGTGAACTTGTCGCCGCCGTGGAGCACGCGGTGGCCCACCGCACCGATCTCTTTTACGTCGGCGATGACGCCGTGCCCGGCATCCACCAGCGCGTCAAGCACCATCTGGATGGCGGCGGTGTGGTCGTCGAACTTGACGTCCACCACGTACTTTTCGGCGCAGCCTTCGCCGTAACGGTGGGTTAAGCGCCCCAGCTCCATGCCGATGCGCTCGGCCAGGCCCTTGGAGATGACCTCCTTGGTTTCCATGTCGATCAGCTGGTACTTAAGGGAGGAAGAGCCCGCGTTGATGACCAGAATTTTCATATGATTTCTCCTTGAGAAGTATGATATGGAAAGGCTTTATTACTGCGCCTGTACGGCGGTGATAGCCACGGTGGCCACGATGTCGTCCACGGAGCAGCCGCGGGACAGGTCGTTGCAGGGCTTGGCGATACCCTGGAGGATGGGGCCGTAGGCTTCGGATTTGCCGAAGCGCTGGGCCAGCTTGTAGCCGATGTTGCCTGCCTGCAGGTCGGGGAACACCAGTACGTTGGCGTGGCCGGCCACTTCGCTGCCGGGAGCCTTGAGTTCGCCCACGGAGGGCACTATGGCCGCGTCAAGCTGCAGTTCGCCGTCGAGCTTCAGGTCGGGCGCCAGCTGCTTGGCAAGGGCGGTGGCTTCCTGCACCTTGGTCACGTTGTCGTGCTTCGCGCTGCCCTTGGTGGAGAAGGAGAGCATGGCCACTTTGGGCTCGATGCCGCCCAGGGAGACCGCGCTGTCCGCAGCCGCCACGGCGATGTTGGCCAGTTCTTCGGCGGAGGGAGCGATGTTCACCGCGCAGTCGGAGAAGATCATAACGCCGAATACGGGGCTCTCGATCAGGAAGCAGCTGGACACGGTCTTGATGCCGGGCTTGCTCTTGATCACCTGCAGCGCGGGGCGCAGCATGTCGGCGGTGGAGTGTACGGCGCCGGATACCAGGCCGTCCGCGTCGCCGCTCTTGACCATCAGGATGCCGTAATACATGGGATCCAGCACCTTCTTGGCGGCTTCTTCCTCGGTCATGCCTTTGGCCTTGCGCAGCTCGTAAAGCAGGGAAGCGTAAGAGGCGGTCTTTTCGGAAGCGGCGGGATCGATGATCTCGATGCCGGTAAGATCGGTGCCGGTCTCGGCGGCGGCCTTCTTTACCGCGTCCAGATTGCCCAGCACGGTGATGGTGGCGATGCCTTCTTTGACGATTTTGGCGGCTGCCTGGATGTTGCGCTTTTCGTCGCCTTCGGGCAGCACGATGTGCTTAACGTTGCTCTTCGCCTTGGCGAAAATGGTATCGATAATGGCCATAAACGTCCTCCATACGCGTATAAACGCAATTTTCTAAGCATATTATACTACCAAGGCGCAGGGTTTGCAAGAGGGAGAAGGCTGCGGCTGTTAAATGCGTTGAAAATCAGGCTATTAAGGTATATAATATCTGTTAGAATAAATCCGCGGGAGCAATAAACATGGATAAAATAAAAGCGCTGGCACTGAAATATAAGGAACAGATACTTTACGTGTTTTTCGGCGGGCTGACCACGCTGATAAACTGGGGCGCGTACGCGCTGTGCTACAACGTGCTGGGCGTTTCCAACGTGCCGTCTGTGATAATCGCGTGGATACTGGGCGTGGCGTTCGCATTCGTGACCAACAAGATATGGGTGTTCGAGAGCAGGTCCTTCGACACGAAAACGGTCTTGCGGGAGCTGTGGACGTTCGTGGCGGCGCGGCTCGTCACGGGGCTGCTGGACCTGGGCATAATGTACCTGGCGGTGGACGTGCTGGGCGGCAACGGTAACGTGTGGAAGCTGATCTCCAACGTGATCGTCATAATCCTGAACTACGTGTTCAGCAAGCTGATCGTATTCAAAAAGCAGGAGAAGCCGGGCGAGAAAGAAACGGAATAGTTCAGGCCCGCGCCGCGATTCACGGCAGAACGGCAAAGCACAAAAAAGGCGGAGGATCTTGATCCTCCGCCTTTGGTTTTACTGCTGTGCGGCCTTGTACCTTTCCAGCAGCGCCTGTATGCGCGCGTGGGGGTTGAGCAGCTTGTCCAGGGAGTGGTCGTGGTTCAGGGTGGCGATTATGAAGGACATATACTTGCTCATGTCCGCCTCTATGAACCATTCCCTCTGGCGCAGCTCGGGGGGCAGATAGCACAGATTGGTGCCGATGACGCCGCCCAGGTAGCCCTTTTTGTACGCTTCGTCAAACGCCTTGTAGCCGTTGGTGAAGAAGCAGAAGGTGGCGGTCATGAACACGCGGCCCACCTTGCGCCTGCGCAGGTCCTTGAGCAGGTCCAGCATGCTTTCGCCGGAAGAGATTATGTCGTCCGCCACCAGCACGTCCTTGCCCTTCACTGAGGCGCCCATGTAGTCGTGGGCGATTATCTGATTGCGCCCGTCAACCACCTTGGAATAGTCCCTGCGCTTGTAGAACATGCCCAGGTCCAGCCCCAGCACGGTGGAGTAGTAGATGTTTCTGGAGATCGCGCCTTCGTCGGGGGAGACGATCATCATGTGTTCTTTGTCCAGCTTCATGTCCTTGTGCTTTTTGAGCAAGGCTTTCAGTACCTGGTAGGTGGGCATGATGTTTTCAAAGCCGGTCAGGGGGATGGCGTTCTGCACCCGGGGATCGTGGGCGTCGAAGGTGATTATGTTTTCCACGCCCATGTGGGTGAGTTCCTGCAGCATCAGCGCGCAGTCCATGCTCTCGCGGCTCACCCTGCGGTGCTGGCGGCTCTCGTACAGGAAGGGCATTATCACGGTGATGCGGTACGCCTTGCCGCCTATGGCCGCGATGACGCGCTTTAGGTTGGCGTAGTGGTCGTCGGGGGAAGTCAGCACGGTCTCGCCGTACATTTTATACTTGATCTGGCGGGCGGTGACGT
>JAGCIC010000109.1 GCA_017648805.1 Clostridia bacterium | reverse complement strand
GTTCGTCCTTTTCGTAGCTCCTTACGTCACGGCCGTCCACGAACACGCCCCCGTCCTCCACGTCGTAAAAGCGCATCAGCAGGTTGATGATCGTGGTCTTGCCGCAGCCCGTAGGCCCGATAATGCCCAAGCTCTCGCCCCTGTTCAGCGAAAAGCTTATGTCCGTAAGCGCGCTGGCCTGTTTTTCCCCGGCGAAGCCCTCGGAATCCTCCTCCGCCGCGTTGTAGCGGAAAGTGACGTGCTCAAAGCGGATAAAGCCTTCGCCGCCGGGCTGCTTCGCCTCTTCTGCGGTAAGCGCCTGCTGCACTGCGGGGGTCATGAGTACTTCATGTATGCGGTTGGCGCTGGCGGAGGCCCTGCTCATGGTCATGAATATGCGGTTTATGCCCATCACGCCCATGGTTATCATGTTGAAGTAAGTGAGGAATGCCAGTATCACGCCCGGCCTGGTCAGCCCCGCGTCCACGCGCCTTGCGCCCAGTATGATCACCAGCGCCAACCCCGCGTTCAGGCTCAGCTGCATGAGCGGAGAAGGTATCGCCATCACGGTCGCGGCCTTTATGTCTTCCCGGGTCATCTCCTGGTTGGCGTCCTCAAAGCGGCGCATCTCGAATTTTTCCTTGCTGAGCGCTTTGACCACCCTTATTCCGGTGATGTTCTCGCGCATTATCCTGACTACCTTGTCAAGCCGCCTCTGCACGCCGGTGAACAGCGGTATGCCCCGCGAGGACACGAACAGCACTATCGCCATAAGGAACGGCAGCATCACCACCAGTATCAGCGCCAGATGCCTGTCCATGGACAGCGTCATCGTGAGCCCGCCTATAAGCATTATGGGCGCCCTCACGCACAGGCTCTGCAGCTGCTGGGTGGCGCTCTGCACGTTGTAGCTGTCGCTGGTCATGCGGCTGATCAGGCTGGGCAGCCCGAAGGCGTCGAACTGCTTGCCGGACAGGTTTATGGTCTTCTCGAACAGCGCCTGCCTGACGTCGTAGCTGACCCGGTGGGCGTTGAACACCGCGCGGCGGTTGGCGAACACGTTGAACGTGCGGCACAGAAACGCCGCCAGGAACATGGCGAGCCCCCAGAGGATGACCTCGCTTAACACGCCCCGGGGCACCACGTGGTCCACCATATGTTCCAGTATGTAGGGCAGAAGCAGGTCGCACATGGTGGCGATCAGCTTTATGAATATGGCCAGCACCACCGCCCATTTGTATTTGGATATAGCCCTGAATATCAGCTTCATTATTTGTCCTTCTCCCGCCCGGTCATCGCCCTGGCGTTCTCGCAGAGCTTCTCGCCCAGGCGCATCACCTGCAGCCTGTCCTCCTCGGACAACCCCCGCATGAGCCCTTCGTAATATTCCTCGTAGGTCTCGCGGAGCAGCGGATACAGCTTGAGCGCTTTTTCTGTGGGATACACCAGGCGGCACCTGCCGTCCTCTGAGGACATGCGCCTTTCCACGTACCCCTTTTCCTCCAGCCGGCACAGGTGGTGGGCGGCGGTGGTCTTGTCCACACACACCTCGTCCGCCAGTTCCTCCTGGTTGAGCCCCGGGTGCATGCATACGTGGCTCACGAACAGGTACAGCGCGGGATAAATGTCCGCGTCCTTAAGCCTCTGCCGCCTGTATGAATCGAAGCAGCGGCTGATCCTCAGCAGATTCCCCAGTTCCCTGTGTCCCATAAAACACCTCGCGCAGTGATATACCGTGGATTATACCACAATTAGTTGCTGTTTGCAACCAAATCCGGCATTTTTCCGCAAAGCAAAAGACCGGCGCAAAATGCGCCGGTCTCTTAGCACGGTCAGTATTATTCGGGCAGGCTGGCCGCGGCCACGCTCTGGCCCACGCGGCGGCTGTTCTCGTCGGGTATGTGCAGACAGATGTGCTTTGCCAGGCACGGATACTCGGTGTCCAGCACCTGCTGGGCGGTGGCAAGCAGGGTCTTGCCGCCTTCGCCGCTGGTCACGCGGCCCATGATGAGCACGTGATTGATGTTGTAAAAGCGTGCGTAATAGGCGATCTGATAGCCGAAGTACGCGCCTATGGTCTGGTATATGCCCTCGGTGCGGCTGTCGCCCTGGGCATGGAGATTCTGGACATACTTAAGCTTCTGGGCCAGGGTGAGGCTGTCGTCCAGCTCGATGCCCGCCTTGGGACACAGCTTTATGACCGCGTCCTGGGAGAAGTACTTGACGCCGCAGCCCACGTCGCCGCTCCACTCGTCCACCAGCGCGTCCGGGTTCATGTCAACGGGCACGAAGGCCAGTTCGTTGAGCCAGCCGGTGATGTAGCCGTTGTCGTCCACGTAGCCGCCCGCCTCGCTGGTGCCCATGGCGATGCCCAGCACGTTGCCCTCGTTTAATTCCATGGCGCCCGCCAGCGCGGTGACGTCGCCGTCATTGGCCACTTCGATGGGGATGTTGCCCAGGTCTCTCGCCACGTCCGTGTAGATGGTGCGGCACTTTTTCTTGTCCTCGTCGGACAGGCTCATGAACAGGGATGCCACCATGGCGCGGTTGTCGATGTACACGCCCGCGGAGGATACGCCGATCTTGTCCACCCGGGGCATGTGCTCCGCCGCCTTCAGCATGGCGTTCTTGATGCCGTTGTAGTGATAGGCGGGGTCAGTCTGCTGTTTGGGCAGCCACACGATCTCCTCGCTGTACACGCTCTGCCCGTCGATCACGGCGGACACCTTAACGTCGCTGCCGCCCGCGTCAAAGCCTATGCGGCAGCCGTCCAGGTGCTTGCCCACCGGAGCGGAAGACTCGTTGGTGGCGGGGGCGGCATTCACGTCGGGGATGTATTCCACGGTGAACTCCGTCTCGTATACGCCGCTCATGAAGTCGTTGTCGAACGCGCGGGCGCCGTCTTTTGCGTAAGTCTTCGCCAGATGCTCATACACGGGTCTGGAGCCGGAAACGGTGATCTTCCAGCCGCCGTACACCCACAAAAGCGTCTTTACCAGGCGCTCGACCACTCTGAAGTTGTCCTCATCCCGGGTGCCGTCTTTGAAGATGTCCATTTTCACCGTGTGAACGTAGCCCTTGTTTCTTTCGACGCTCACGGCGATGGGCTGCTTTTCAGAAGAAGCGACCGCCTGCTCGTATTCTTCCACGTATTTTATCATGGGGGTAAAGCCGGGATCGTATACGGGAACCACCTTAAGCTGCATAACTATTTATCCTCCCCGCTGTAAATCGTGCGTCCGCGCAGTATGGTGCGGCTGATGTTGAAATCGTCGTCCGCGAAGCAGAAATCCGCGTCCTTGCCGGGCTTGATGGAGCCCTTCACGCCGTCGATGCCCAGTGCCCTGGCCGGGTTCAGGCTGGCCATTTTGACCACCTTGTGGATCGGCAGGCGCTTTACGTTCATGTGCATGTTGCGCACGGCCTCATTGAGCTTTAATACGCTGCCGGCGATGGTGCCGTCCGCCAGGCGGCACTCGATGCCCTTCACGTATATGGGCTGGCCGCCCAGGGAGTACTCTCCGTCGGGCATTCCGCCCGCGCGGGTGCAGTCTGTTATCAGCACCAGCTTGTCGCCCTTTAATTCGCTGACTATCTTGAACAGGTTCCTGTTCACGTGGAAGGTGTCGGCGATGAGCTCGGTGGACAGGCGGCTGTCGCTCAGGGCGCATCCCACCACGCCGGGATCCCGGTGCATGAGGGGCGTCATGGCGTTGAACAGGTGGGTCACGTGCCTTACGCCCGCCCTTACGCCCTTCTGAGCCTGCTCAAAGGTTGCGGAAGTATGGCCCATGGAGATGAGCAGCCCCGGGAATTCCCTGTGGATGCGCCTTAGCGCCGCCAGGTTGCCCTTCATTTCGGGAGCGACGGTGAACACCTTTATGATGTCCGCGTATTTAGCTATGAACTCCGGGTCGCAGGGGCGGATGTGCTCGCCCGCCTGGGCACCCTTCTTGGATGGATTGATGAACGGACCTTCGGCGTTTATGCCCATTATCTGCGCGCCGTCGAATTTGTCGCCTTCCGTCTCCTTCTTGACGGTGCGTATGGCCTCGAACGCGGTCTCCAGCTCACCGTAGCTCACGGTCATGGTGGTGGGCAGCCAGCTGGTCACGCCGTTTTTTGCGATGCCCCTGGCCATGGTGCGGATGCCCTCCGCCTTGCCGTCGGAGGCGTCCTCGCCCAGGTAGCCGTGGATATGCATGTCCACCAGACCCGGCAGCACGTACTTGCCTTTCGCGTCGATGATCTCGCAGTCCTTAACCTCGTTTTCGGGCACGATGCCGACGATCTTCCCGTCAAACAGCACCGCCTGCCCGGTAACGGTCGCGTTTTCCAGCACCACGCGCCCGTTCACTATCGCTTTCATGTGTTCCACCCCTTTTTATGCTATTTTTCTTTGACTTCCACCATGATCTCCCGGACGAGTGCGTTGTACGTCTCCACTCTGATCCGGGCGACGCCCGCCTTGAGCGCCACTATCTGCCCGTTTTCCACCCTTGCGACATCCGGATCGAACGCCGTCACCGTGTAGGTTATGTGGGTGTACGACTGGCTGAACTCCGGCTTGAACGGCGCGCTCTCGCCCGCCTTCAAGCTCAGATAGTCGGTAAATATGCTTTTCTGATTTACCTCTGTGTATCCCAGAGTAAACCCGGTCGGCGCGGGCAGCGCCTCCAGTTCCACCTTCGCGCCGATACCCATGGACGTGGACGCATCCGCCCAGCTTTTGCCCCCGGCGCCCAGGGCGGTCACGCGCCCTTCGGACACCCTGAACAGCTGGTCATCCCCGACGGTCCAGGACAGTATGGAGTAGCCGGTCCCGTCGAATCTCACCGGTATCTCCAGCGTGTCGCCCTCGCCTATGGCTGCGCGGGTCACTTCGGGCGTAAGCCCGGTGGCCGCGGGATAGACCTTCAGGCGCATTTCGGCTTCCGTGCCGCTCATGAGCCGCGCGCGCACGGTGTACTCCCCGGGCACGAGCGCGGTCAGCGTGCTGCCGTCTATACTGACTCCGGCAGAGGGGCACAGATACGTTATCTCCCCCGCGCCGTCAATGTGGCGGGCGGAAAGCGTGACTTTGTCACCCACGCCGGCCGCCAGCTCCTCCTCGTCGAACCTGAGCCCGGCCGCCAGCTTTTCAACCTTTACTTCGCGTTTCAGGCTGAGTCCGCCCACTTCCGCCACCAGTTCGCCTTCGCCCCTGGCAAGCGCCTGGATACGGCCCTTATTGTCCACGGTGAACACTTTGGGCTCGGTGGAATACAGCCTGAGCACCGCGCCCGGAAGCGCGTCCGGGCTCAGGCTCACATCCGCGCTCTCGCCCACCGCCAGGGTGTCGGTCTCAAGGTTTATATCCAAATTCTCGGGTTTGTCCCTGACTATCAGCAGGCTTTCCGCGAAAGCTCCGCCCGGCGCGGTAAAGCGCACCCGGGAAATGCCGGGCGACAGCGCGCAGAGCGTTTTGTCTTCGTCCACCCGGGCGATCTCGCCGTCAGGGCATTGGACGGTAAACGCGCCGCTGCCTCCCAGCGTTGCCGCGTTCAGCTTCACGCTTCCTCCGGCGTACAGGTAATACGCGCCCTGTTCCGGCACGACTTCACGGGCGGCGGGCAGCACCGTAAAGTATATCTGCGCCTGCCCTCCCTGCTGGGCGGTGACGGTTATCACGGCCTCCCCCGCCGTCAGGCAGGAAACGCTGCCGTTTTCGTCCACCGTCAGTATGCTCTCGTCCGAGGACGCGAAACTGACTTCCTCCTGCCAGCCGCCCTTGAGCTCCCAGACCAGCTGCGTATGTTCGAAGGCGTAACCTTCCGCGTACTTCTCCGTCACCACTTCTGCCGGCCGGGGAAGCGGCACCGTTACGTCGCACTTCACGCTCAGGCCGTTCTCCGTCTCCAGATACACCTGGCACTCGCCGGGAGCCACGCCCGTCACCGTGCCGTGGCGATCCACCGTGGCCACTTCCTCGTCTGTGGAATACCACCTTATGGAGGAATAGGCGTTTTTGTTCATACGGTACCTGAGTTTGAAGCTCTCGCCTATCTGCAGCTCCATGCTGGTTTTTTCGATCTCCAGCTTGGTGGGGTTTTTATGTACTTTTACGGCCAGGTTGACGTACTTGTTGTCGTCGTAATACACGCTTATGCGCGCGTCTCCCGCTTCGTAGGTGGTCAGCACGCCGTCTTCGTTCACGCGGACGATATAGTAGCGGTTGGTGCGGAATTCGCTCCAGTACACCCCTTCCACTTCTATAAGGCGGGTCTCGCCCCTGCCCAGGCTGAGGGTGGTGATGACTTCGCCCCCCTCGACTTCTCCCTGGGTCAGCACGATGGTGCCGTCAGCCCTTTCCCAGAACTGCCAGCCCTCGCCCAGCGCGGCGCACAGCAGGAGCCCGACAAGGCACGCCAGCAGGCAGCACAGTTTTTTCATTGCCAATACGCCTTAAAACTCCATTTTGGCTTCGATCCAGGCAGCCAGTTCGTTTATGTCCACCAGTTCCTGCTCCATGGTGTCCCTGTCCCTCACGGTGACCTTGTTGGTCTCCAGGGTATCGAAGTCCACCGTTACGCAGAAAGGCGTGCCCGCCTCGTCCTGCCTGCGGTAGCGCTTGCCGATGGAACCGGTCTCGTCGTACTCGCACATGAAGCGCTTGCTGAGCAGGGAGAACACTTCCTTCGCCTTGTCGCCCAGCTTGTTCTTCTGCAGGGGCAGCACCGCGCACTTGACGGGCGCCAGCGCGGGATGCAGGTGCAGCACGGTCCTCACTTCGCCGTTCTCCAGCTCCTGCTCCTCGTAGGCGTTGCACAGGAAGGCCAGCACGGCCCTGTCCACGCCCAGGGAAGGCTCCACGCAGTAGGGGATATACTTTTCGTTGGTCACAGGATCCAGATACTCCATGGACTTGCCGGAGTGCTCCTGGTGCTGCTTAAGGTCGTAGTCGGTGCGGTCCGCCACGCCCCACAGTTCACCCCATCCGAAGGGGAACAAAAACTCGAAGTCCGTGGTGGCCTTGGAATAGAAGGCCAGCTTGTCCTTCTCGTGGTCTCTCAGGCGCAGGTTCTCTTCCCTGATGCCCAGTGAAAGCAGCCAGTCGCGGCAGAAGGAACGCCAGTAGTTGAACCACTCAAGGTCGGTGCCCGGCACGCAGAAAAACTCCAGCTCCATCTGCTCGAATTCCCTGACGCGGAAGATGAAGTTGCCGGGGGTGATCTCGTTTCTGAAGGACTTGCCTATCTGGGCGATGCCCGCGGGCAGCTTTTTGCGGGTGGTGCGCATAACGTTCTGGAAGTTCACGAATATGCCCTGCGCGGTCTCGGGGCGCAGGTAGATCTCCGCCGCGGAATCCTCGTTCACGCCCTGATGGGTCTTGAACATCAGGTTGAACTGGCGAATTCCCGTAAAATCCTTTTTGCCGCATACGGGGCAGGGAATTTCGTGCTCGCGGATATAATTCTCAAGCTCCGCGTTGGTCCAGCCGTCGCCGGTCTCCTTGCCTTCGGTAAAGTCCTCGATCAGCTTGTCGGCGCGGAAGCGGGCCTTGCAGGCTTTGCAGTCCATCAGGGGATCGTTGAAGCCGCCCACGTGTCCGGAAGCCACCCAGACTTCGCGGTTCATCAATATCGCGCAGTCCACGCCCGTGTGGTAGGGGCTTTCCTGCACGAACTTGCGCCACCAGGCCTTTTTGACGTTGTTTTTGAATTCCACGCCCAACGGGCCGTAATCCCAGGTGTTGCTCAGGCCGCCG
>JAGCIC010000108.1 GCA_017648805.1 Clostridia bacterium | reverse complement strand
GGAGGGGTGATAGGCTGGATAATATGGATAGATCAAATAATCAAAGGAACTATGAACAGGACGAGCAACAATTCATAAACGGAATCAGTTAAGTTCTGTCGAGTGGGAATGATCCCGCCGGATCGTTGATTGACCAATATATATAAAAGCCCCTCGCCGCCGATCGCGGCGAGGGGCTTTCAGTTATGCGTTCAAACGTCGCTGCCGTTTACTGTTTCCAGTGCTTAAGCTGCGAAAGACAGCCGTCAAACGTGCTGCGCCGCTCGGCTTCCGGGGCCGACTCGGGGTTAGGCACATTCGCGATCAGGAAATCGAGCAGCTTTGCCTTGGATTCGTACACGAACGTGCCTTCCGCGTAGCACCATCTGCAGTAGTCTTCGTTGAAGCAGCCGTCCGGTTCGCGGCTGATCATCCCGTCTTCGCTGAGCGGCATCCCGCAGCACTGGCAGATCAGCGTCCTTGGAGCCCCGAGAAGGGTGTTTATCTATACGTCGAACTCCTTGGAAAGCAGTTTCAGCGTTTCCGTGTTGGGCTGTGTCTCGCCCGTTTCCCAACGGCTGACCGCCTGCCTGGTCACCATCACCTTTTCAGCCAGCTGTTCCTGCGTCAGACCGCGCTTTTCCCTCAGATTCCTGAGAATATCGCATATTTCCATATCTGTTACCCCTGTCGTTTATTTTTGATATCATTATACCCGCACTTCATCGCGGCGGCAAGCAACCCGTTGTTGCTTTGGGTGCGGTGACAGGAGCGGTCCGGTCTACAACCGGTCATACGCGGGCGCGCGGGTGTTTATGTTGAAGTCGAAATCGCCTGTAATGGCATACACCTCGGACTGCTCGAACACTATGTGCAGCTGCACCCATCTGCCTTCGCTGACAAACCTTTCCAGCCCGCCGCCTTTCCAGGTCAGCGGCGCATCCGTCACATCGCCCGCGATCGGGATAAAGTCGTCCAGTGTATAGCCTTCAATTGGAGCGCCCGCCCGCAGCTCCGCACGCAGGGAGCCGTAAGGGACGGTGGCGTTCAGCCTGAGCTCAGGCGTTTTCAGGCGGAGCCACTGGGTGATAAGTTCGCCCACGCCCTTGCCCGAATCCACGCTCACGAAGCGGTTGCGCTTAAGCGTGCCGGGGATCACGGCGCAGTTGCTGCGGCCGTCCCACGCGCCGCCCTTAGGTTGTCCGCTGTGCTCGGAAAGCCACGCGCCCATGTAGAACACAATGTCGTCGCCCCGGTCCGCCATGCTGATGCAGTAAGAGCTGCCCGCGCCGTACTCCCCCCTGTCGGTTTCCGGGAACAGAGGCGCGTTAGTGCGGTTCCACATGAGGCCGTCGTAAGAATACGCGTACTCCGTGGTGACCCGGCCGTCCGAGATCCTGTCAAACGGCATAACGTGCTTCCACAGCAGGCCGATGAATATCTCTCCGGGTTCGTAATAGAACTGAGGCATGCTGTACAGGTGAGTCAGAGGCTCGTCGTCCGGCAGCGGATGCACGATCGCCCTGGGAAACGTCCAGGACTTAAGGTCACTGCTCTCCGTCAGGCACACGCGCCTCTCGCCCCAGCGGCGGCGGGTGGTCACCTGCATGTTGCCGGTGACCGGGTTGCGCAGGAGGCTCGGATAACAGTCGATATAGGAAGGCGTCACCGGCGCGTCGTTTATCCGCTTCCAGTGTATCAGGTCCGGTGAACCCAGCAGGTAGGCGGGCTCTGATATCAGTTTGCCGTCTTTATATCCATAACGCGCCTGGGGAGACTTGTACCTGAAGCGCGGATCGGGCTCATCCCTGTCGTACATGACGTAGGTGCCTACGGTGTCGCTAAGCTTCCCGACCATGTGGGGATATTTTGCGCCGGGATTCGCCTGTTTATAGGGTTCAAAGCGCATACCGTCCGGGCTCCAGGCCAGAAACACGGACATGTGCTCGTCCGCCAGGGGCAGGTCCGGTTCGGGGATGCCCAGATACACCATCATATACCCGCCCTGCGGCGCAGGCACGACGCTCTGCGGCCATATGTTCCTGGGATTGTACGGGTCGGTGTATTTAAGCTCCGGATGCCACTTGGGCTGCTTGAACCTGCGGCGGGTGTTTTCGGACCTGTTCAGCACAAAATCGTCAAAAGCGAGTATGGTCTTCACCTGTCTGCCTCCTCGTTAGTCTTCGGTGCGGTTCGTTATCTCCGGCAGTTATTCCCACTCTATGCTGGCCGGGGGCTTGCTTGACACGTCCAGCACCACGCGGCTGGCGTGGGGCACTTCGTTCACTATGCGCCTGGAAACGCGGTCCACAAGTTCGTACGGCAGGCGCGCCCAGTCCGCGGTCATAAAGTCGTCGGTGGTCACCGCGCGCAGGGCGATCGTGTAATCGTAAGTGCGCTCGTCACCCATTACGCCCACGGAATGCACCCCCGTAAGCACGGTAAAGTACTGGTTGACCTTCTGGGCAAGCCCGGCTTTCGCGATCTCCTCCCGCAGTATGGCGTCGCTCTCCCGCACGATCGCCACCTTGTCCGGGGTCACTTCGCCTATAACGCGTATGGACAGGCCCGGGCCGGGGAAAGGCTGCCGCCACACCAGCTCTCGGGGCAGGCCCAGCGCCTCGCCCAGCGCGCGCACCTCGTCCTTGAACAGCATGCGCAGGGGCTCTATAAGCTCCGTAAAGCCCAGTTCCCTGGGAAGGCCGCCCACGTTGTGGTGGCTTTTGATCACGGCGGCGCTTGTGCCCTGTCCGCTCACGATCACGTCGGGATATATGGTGCCCTGGGCGAAATAGTCAAGCCTGCCCAGCTTCCGGGCTTCATCCTTGAACACCTCGATAAAGTCCCGCCCGATTATATGCCGCTTCTGCTCGGGCTCGGTCACGCCTTTCAGGTCGCCGAAAAAGCGCTCGGCGGCGTCCGCGCGTACGAAACGCACCGGGAACAGCTCGCTGAACACCCGGCACACCTGCTCGCTTTCGCCTTTGCGCATGAAGCCGTGGTCCACGAACACGCAGGTCAGGCGGCTGCCTATGGCGCGGTATATGAGCGCCGCCGCCACGGAGGAGTCCACGCCGCCGGACAGCGCCAGCAGCACCGTGCCGGTCTCCCCCACGATCCCGCGGATCTGCCTGACCGCCGTCTCGGCGTAGGCTTCCATGGTCCAGTCGCCTTTGCAGCCGCATATGTTCAGTACAAAGTTCTCTATAACGCGGCGCCCCTCTTCCGTATGGGTCACCTCAGGGTGGAACTGCACGCCGTAGATCCGCTTTACGACGTTCGCCATGGCGGCTATGGGGCAGTTGTCGGTCCCGGCGACGGGGCGGAATCCTTCAGGGCACCTGACCACCTGCCAGGTGTGGCTCATCCAGCAGGCGGAGGAGGGCGACATGCCGCTAAGCAGTCCCTCACTTTCCTTCATACGCACGGTCACCCGTCCGTACTCCCTCTCCCGCGCCCGTTCCACGTCGCCGCCCAGCAGATAAGCGGTGAGCTGCATGCCGTAGCAGATGCCCAGCACCGGCACGCCCAGCTCGTATATCGCCGGGTCACAGCTCGGCGCGTCCTTGTCCTTAACGCTCGCGGGCCCGCCGGAAAAGATTATGCCTGCCGGCTGACGGGATCTTATCTCATCCGCGGACATGCTCCAGGGTACCACTTCGGAATACACGCGGCATTCCCTCACGCGCCGCGCTATAAGCTGGGTATACTGCCCGCCAAAATCGAGGATAACTATCTTCTGCCGCTCTTCCATGAACTCCCTCCCTGCAATCGGATGATGGTGATATAAAGCGATAAGCCGTGACGGGTCACAGCTTACGGCATATATACAAAAGGTGATTGGTGTTTCCGAGAAGTTCCCGCTTTTCCGAAAAAGCGAGATACCACTTTGTGAACATTGCGAAATCCCGATCGGTGAAGGCAAAGTCGGCGCGGTCTTCGATCTGCTCCAGCACGCAGTCCGTTCCGGTCGTAGTGATCCATTCGACGGGTTTTTCGGCGAACAGCTGCTCAAATTCGGCTATGTCATAGCCGGTAAACAGCTGTTCCTCAAAATGCCTTACACGGCAGTCTTCCGTGAAATTCTCCGCCTGGCCCGCGGCCCAGTTGCCCGTAACGTAATTCGAGTACATGATCCCGAAGACAGAAATGAACGCGAAGAATATGACTCCGTTCTG
Source organism: Clostridia bacterium (assembly GCA_017648805.1). The sequence goes on along the minus strand of JAGCIC010000108.1, from coordinate 523 downwards.
CTTTGCGACGCGTATGGCTTCGTCTATCGCTTTGTGAACGTCTTCCTTTTCGTACAGATGGTACAGCGGCCCCAGCACGAGCACCGCGTCGAAACTCTGATCGGCAAATCCGCTCAGATCGGTGGCGTCTCCCTTAAGCGGCAGGAGATTTTCGAGCCCTTTGCCGTTTTCCATAAGCACTTTAAGGTTGCTTTCCACCAGTTCCACCGCGGTCACGTTAATGCCCTCTTTCGCCAGCGCGATGGAATACCTGCCCGTGCCGGCACCCACTTCAAGCACTTTGGCGCCCGGGGCGGCATAGCGGTGGATGTAATCCATAGTCACGGCATATTCCAGCTGTCCGTGACGGCTCCTTAATAACCTGCTGTCCTCATCCGCCCGTTCGTAAAAGCCGCTTAACATATCGGTTCTTGTGCTCATTTTAAACCTCGTATTCCTACGATCGCCGGTCTCGCTTTTCCCGCAGAAAGGCTACCACCGCGTCATGTTCCTGCGGAACTTTGCTTCGTAAACACTCTTGAGT